>NZ_DKJS01000049.1:0-13617 GCF_002455205.1 Lysinibacillus sp. UBA6686
ATGATTTATGAAATTGATTCAATTAATAAAACATAGTTTCAAAAATTTCATTTAGAAATGTCTTTCCTTCGTTCATTCCTATATACACTATTCTACAAAATGGCCCTATAACCAAAAGACACCCAATTTCTACATGAGTGTTTTAATTGAAATTAAAGTTATATTCCAAAAGTATTTACTGTAAAAATCCTTAGCTTTCCGCTTAGGAAGTGTATATCTTTGTAGTCCCACTCTTTTCATGACTCAGTAAACTTTGAATGACCTCAATTGGCGTACCGTTATGAATCATACGCGTTCATAGCTGTGCCGTAATTGGTTCGGGTGTTATGTTGGTTTGGAATAAAGTTTGATCAAAACGGGTAAGTTTTTTTTGAATTACCGACGATCTTCAACAATCGCCCCCTTTTCATAAATAAAGACGCTTTCCTTATTACGGAAAAGCGCCCGTTACTTAAAGTACATTTCTTCACAAACTTTTCGTTTTAACAATCAGATAATGCTTGGAATTTCTTAACCATACTATAACGGTAATTGCCATACTTAAAATTCCACTTATAAAAGTCATCCCGAAAAAAATTCTCCCTCCAATAGTTGGTGAATTAAAAATTAAACCACTAAGTAAAATACATATACAACCTGTTAATCCCCAAAAGCCAATAGCCCATTTAGGATTGCGTTTTATTAGATAATAGCCAATCACACGCAGAATGTAGAGTACACAAACCATCATAATAGTAGGGAATAAAGGCTGGAATTTAGCTGAATAAACAAAATAATCAAGTTGGCTAATATCACGCCCATTCCTAATATCAATGTTAAATAATTCTGTAAATGGTGTTGAATACTTCCATTCTAAAGAATTATCTATAATGGCACTTCCCTCATACCAAGCAATAAATGTTGATACAGCTAAAATAAAAATTCCAATTATAAGTTGCAATATATACTTGACCAATTTTTCCCTCCTGATAAATTTTCATTATTCACGCTACCAAAAACGTCCCCTTATATTAAAAATTTATTTTAAATCCGTTAATAATAATGGATTTAATTTGTTCGGGCTTTAATGGATCCTCTGATAGTAACTTCAGTTTCACCTGATTTTCATCCGTGAAGGAAACTAAACTTGTTAATTCCTTATGACTTCCGTCTTTTTTAACAATGGTAGCCGTTAATTCTTCTGTTTCTGTCGCATTGCCTTCCCCTATAATCGTTAAACCCAGTGGAGAAATCTTCAGCTCTTTCGCTACCCAGTCACCAAAGTCCATAGCAAATGGCACCGACTGCCCTTTCATTTCTTCGAGTTTGAAGGATGCTTCCCAATCTCCCTCCACATATTGACCAGCTGTATAAATCTTTGCCTTCAACTCATACTCAGCTAGATTGATATCTTTCACATTAAAGACATTTTCCTCATAATTATACGCATAAATTGGTATTCCTTGTTCATCTCTCCTGTAAGAATAACTCACTGTTGGTAGAATCTTCTGCCCATCTGGATTCACTAAATAAAATTCTCCGTGTTCAATCGCATTATTGGCGGGCCACTCTGTTTGCACATATAGTTTGTCATTATGAAGTCCTATATTTGTAATTTGCATTCTGTCGTATAGTTGTGTTTGAATATTCAATACACCCGCTGGTAGTACATATACATCTCCTTCAGGGGACTCTCCACCACTTCCTCGAATTGTATCATCTGGCAAAATCTCTATTTGTTGTTTTTCCACATCTTGTAGATCCAATGGGAATGTTACATCCTCTAACACTGATTTATCACTTAAAAAAGAACGGATTTTTAGCTTAAACTTATCTGTACTACTCCCATTAAACGACGTAAATCGAACAAAGGCTGTTTTCGTTGTAGGATCAAAACCAATTCTTTCAACTGTAAAAGACCGTCCTTTTGACATGGAAAAATCATAAATATCCAATGTTTCATCAATACGGTTTCCTTCAACATCCTGCATTGTCACATACACGACGGCCATATCTTCATCCTGCATCGCTGAAACAATTTCCATTTTAATCCCACCATATTCAACAGTACTTTCTATTGGTTCAAGTAATGCCGCTATTTCTGGGCTAATATGCCATAGCAAATTTTTTACATCGTCATTCATTGCAGCACCAACTGTAATAGAGCTAGCTAAAAATACGGTGGCCACTGATGGAATGAGCCATGGTTTCTTCCTTTTTTTCTTTACTTGGCTAACACCCATTTTCGCTCTTTTGTGTAAATCCTGCGGCAATGGAATCGACTTCACTGATTCTTTTAACTTATCCATAAAAATCTGCCTCCTCTACTTGAACACGTAACTTTTTCAATGCACGATATAGGATGGACTTTACTGTTCCTAATGGGATTTGGAGCGTGTCTGCAATTTCTTGAAAAGTATAGCCCTCGTAATATTTCAGTAATACAATTCCTTTTTCATCGCTTGTTAATTCTTCTAATATCTGTTGTAGCAAGACTTTAACGGTATGGTCATCCTGTTCAAACTGTATATTGTCTATGTATTCATTTTGCATAGGCACAATCTTTTCTAGCTTTTTTAAACGATTCAGTGAACTACTAATGGTAATCTTAATTAGCCATGTTTTAATGTACGCAGGTTCTTTTAAGCCTTCAATTTTATCGAACGCTTTATAAGCAGTTTCTTGTACAATATCTAGAGCCTCCTCTTCGTTCTTTAAATAAACAAATGCCATTCGATATATATCTGCTTCATACATTTGAAAAAGTTTTAAAAAGGCTTTTTCATTTCCTTTTTGAGCTTTTTTAATTAAACGGATAATGTAACTCACTCCCTTCTATACATTAGACAATTTAGTTCATGATTTAGCTTAAATAATTTACATTTTCTCATAAAAAAAGTAGGAAGAATATTCTCCCTACGATTTCATTTATATTATTCCAATTAATTCTTGTTGTTAGTTACCACACAACTCACTTAAGATTCATATTTCACACTTAGATATAATCAAGCCACGAATGACCAGTTGGAAATTGTCTTTTCAAAGTCATTTTTAACCAATCCCTTTGTTCAGGCAGTAAATATGGAAGCATAATTTGGAAATCTTGAAAATCTTTTTCTCTAACCTTTGAACTACCACCTTTATAAAGGAGTTGAATCTCGGGTCTCAGGTAAGGTATCTCATCATCTGTTCTTAAAAATATATCCTCTAATCTTCTTCGAATAGATTTTTCTCTCCTGTAAATCCAGGATTGTTGTTCTGTCTCTACTAACATAATTTGAAAAGCCCAGGGAGAACTACTGCTTTTTGTAACCCAGATGTCATTTGTGGTTTTTAAAAACTCGCCTTCTTGCCAAAGAACAAGTTTCCCATTCTCTGCTTTGTATAACATCCAATCACTTGACAAATAATTATAGGCAGTCAATTGTTCCTCTCGAAGTATTATTACATCTATATCATCATGTGCCCTTGACTGTTTGCCTAAATGTAGATCTAAAGCCCATCCCCCTGCAATACCCCATTTAATTGGAATAATAGAAAAGAGCTTATTAATTTCTGTTATGGTGATTGATTCCCAATTATCTATATCTGTCCGCAAATAAATGTCCTCCCGTAGCGTTGAAATAAAATTTGATTAAAAGTATCCTGTAAACGTTGATTTTCGTTATAAAAACCCACCGTTTTAACTATGAGATTCTAAATAGTGTGTTTTCTTAAAAAGTTGAACAAAATTATTAAGAAAGTTATTCTATATTCCCTAAATGATTCGTGTCATTTATAAGTGAATTACCTTTTCCTTTCAGTAAGTTCACTTAAACTAATTCCTGTATCTTCAATTTTAAAATAAAGCACATAATATATTATTAATTCCCCCACCATAAGCAACAATGGCCATTCGCTCATATGTATTTCCTGTCACAATATTAGAAAATATCGTTTCAATTCTCATTCAAAAAAACACCATTCCAAGAAACCATTTAGTAACAGCATTTTCAAAAACAACAAAAACCTTCCAAATTGAATTCGGTGGGTTATTTGGGTTGCGCGCTTTTAAGTATAGATGAAGTGTTTATTAATTTAAAAGATTTTTATTGCCAATATCTATTAGCTGGTTTAGTTGATTAGGGATATTTTTTAGATTGTTTCCAAAATCTCTTTTGCAATTTCATCAAGTTCTTCTGCGAGTTCATTATCTGTAGGTGTTTCAGCCACTCTTGTTAAATACTCTCTAAACTGAACTCTAGACTCTACCGGCAATTTGATCATCAAAAAATGTAGAATAAACCACTTCCAGTTATCATCATCTGAAGATAAAACATCTTGCACATGTGGGGCAATTTCATCTGGAAAAGTTAAAAGTAATTCTAATACCCTTGGTGCCACTGGCCAATTCATATCTTGAATCCATTCGAGAAGGTTAGGCAGTAAAGGCAATATTTTATCTCTATTCATTTTTTTAATCATTTCTATTCTATCATGATCATGCTTATGTTTTGGCAAAAGATCTTCAAAGTTTTCCATTTGCGTCTCTCCCTTAGATTTTTATACATGGCAATCTATTTATTGTATCAGTCTTTATTAAACTAATCTGTCCCGTTAGCCATCCATGTTGCGTAAAAACCAGCGCTACACCACAGAAAATGAAAATGTATTCAGAACGGGTATTGAATACTACGGCTGGGAGATGAAGGTCGATAAACTATGGAGTCTTGAGCCCTTCCGTTAGTCTGACTCCAACGACCATGGTGTATCACTGACTGTCGCTCCTTCATGGGAAGCACTCATGGGAGATTCATCCTACTCTGGTTACTGCACCAGCCTCTAATTTAATTGGCCGTAGAAAGGATGTTTCTAATGCCAGTCATCATTGAACGTGCATGTGGCATGGATATTCATAAGGATTCGATTACCACATGTAATATGACACCAGAAGGTAAAGTGATTCAAACCTTTTCTACTTTCATGGGAGTTGAACAAGCACCTTCTCTTTCTATTACAAATTATGTGAAATGCGCAACTAACTTTAACAAATTATTTCCATAATTGATTTAATAATATATAGTTAGGTTGTATTAATATAAAGTTTAGGATCATTTAAAATATTGCTAAACTCCACAATTAAATACCTCACTACTCACTACTACAATTTGGAGGGAGATTACCAAATGGCAAAGATAAAGAACGAACAAATTGAAATAGCGCCCCTCAAAGCTGAAGATCGTAGTCGATGGAATGTCTTGGCACGGAGCTATAAAGCATTTTACGAAACGGAGCTCCCAGACAAGAGTTACGATGAAGTTTGGGAGTACTTGCTAAGCGACCAAAAAGTTTTCGGTTTAGGAGCATACCTTCAAGGAAACTTGGTCGGCTTCACTCACTTCCTATTCCATGGCACAATCTGGATGGAAAAAGCATGTTACTTACAAGATCTCTTCGTAGATGAAACTGCTCGCGGGCATGGTGTTGCTCGTGCACTCATTGAGCAAGTAGCTCAAATTGCTCGTGAACATGACTCTACTAAACTTTACTGGCAAACTCGTTATGACAATACTACCGCTCGAGCTCTTTACGACAAGATTGCTCATCACAATGGTTTCATACGTTACGATTATCCGCTAAGTTAGAACAAGCTTGGTATCCGGCTGCCATAGGTAAGCGGATACCTTTAACAACGCTTCGCTTTTCGTGTCAAATGCGACATAAAAACACCGCGTAAATGTTAGTTTAGTGACTAACATTTACGGAGCAGTTCATTTATTAAGATAAGGTATTTAGTTTTTCTTTTTATAAAACTGGACATTTTGGCAATTTTACGTATAGTGCGATTCGCCCCCCTATTTCTTCTATTTTCATATCCTCTACATTTTTAAATCCTCTGTATTTTCATGTTAAATTTCATGTGCACAGTACACCTTTCTATTACTTGTTTCTCGACAATTCAAGTATATATTAAACGGTGATACTGCATGAAATTGTGTGAATACCCAAACAAATAAAATAGTACCTCTCTAAAAATGTCACAAATGATGTGGCTATTTCGTTTTAAGGTAAAGGAGGAATAAAAGATGAAACATATTGTCATATTGGGTGGAGGATTCGCAGGAATCAATTTGGTAAATGGACTAATAAAAGAGTTTGGTCATTCAATTGGAAAAGATGTGAAAATAACGTTAGTAGATAAAAACTCGTTTCATTTTCGAAAAGTGTTATTGTTTAAAATGATTATTGAGGAGGCCAATTTAAAAGTTCCTTTAACAAGGTACTGTACAAATGGTGTGGAATATTTAAAGGGAGAAGTTACTACATTTCATCACACCCAGAAAACAATTACGCTTAAAATGGAGAATGAACAAAACAACACCCTACAATATGACTATCTTGTGGTAGCACTTGGTAGTGTTGTTCAGGAGGTCTCTAGTAAACTAGGCGGGATCACATTAAACAGTATAAAGGCCGCTTTAGATATCAGACAAAAATTACAATCACTCATTCTCCAAGCTAAAGCTGAAGAAAATAAAGAAGTGAGGAAAGGTTTATTGTGTGTTGCTATTGTCGGTGGAGGCATTACAGGTATTGAAACAGCTGCAGAACTAACTGCTTGGTTTAAAAAAGAAGTGCAAGAAGCAGGACTCCATTCTAATGAGGTAGAGGTCATCTTGTTTGATTCAAAGGAGCATTTATTGCAAGGGGTTCCAGTAAAGGTAAATGAAAAACTAGTAAAAGAACTGAATAGACTAGGGATTACTATTCGTTCTAAAACGAAAGTGAAGCAGTTTGAAGATGGTCAAATCCTGTGCGCTGATGGCACTACTTATAAAGTAGGAGAATGCATTTGGACACCAGGTGTTAAAGTAAATCCATTCATTCAAGCACTCCAATTTCCTTTGACTAAAGAGCATCAAATACTAGTGACCGATACGTATAGTATACAAGGCTATCCCAATATATTTGCAATCGGGGATTGTGCAAGAATTATAGATAGAAAGACAAACCAAGTGGACGGCATGACTTGTAAGGAAGCGATTCCTCAGGCAGCAAGGTTAAGCAAAATATTAAAAAATGAGGTCTATGGCAATTCCCATTCTATAACGCACAAAGCATTTCCGATAAAATTGTATTGTATTAGTCTTGGTCCTGATAATGGCTTTTTTTGGGCTCAGAAGTGGGGATTAGATTTTACCATATCAGGGAAGATGGGCGCACGTATTCGAGAAAAAACATGGGATCAAGCGAGCTTACTTGTGTAAATTTGTAGTGTGCAAAGGAAAGCGAGGGTAATAACTGTGGAACAAACTGAACTAAGCCGGCTATATGTCGAATACAAATCACTTTTATTTTCGCTTGCTTATAAAATGACAGGCAGTGTTGCTGATGCAGAAGATGTGATTCAAGATGTGTTTATCAAACTAAATGGATATGAGGTGAAACACAACCGAAATATTAAAGCGTTTCTATGTAAAATGGTGACTAACCGATGTTTAGATTTGTTGAAATCATCTAGAAATAAAAGAGAACTATATGTTGGAACATGGCTACCAGAGCCGATAGCTTTTATAGAAAAGGACCCATTACAGGAAATGATGGTGAAAAGTGATGTTTCTTATGCTTTGCTCGTATTATTTGAACAGCTAAATCCAATTGAAAGAGCGATCTTTATCCTTCGTGAGGTCTTGGAATATGATTATGAAACAATTGCTGAAATTGTACAAAAGAAGGAAGACAATTGTCGAAAAATTTTAAGCAGGCTAAAAAAGATGCTTCCTGAGCTTGAAAAACAAATGGCAGTTGAACAAGTGAAAACAGATCGTGAACATGTGATTACTAGTTTTATTCATGCTATTCAGCAAGGAAACACAACGAAGGTGATGGAAGTTCTTCAGGGAGACGTAGTTTATTATGCAGATGGAGGCGGTAAAGTAACTGCTGCAGTAAAACCTATTTACGGTGCTACACGAGTAAAACAACTTCTTATTGCTTTAGCAACTAAATTTCTTACGATTCGAGAAGAGTACGCCCTTATGCAGGTAGAGGTCAATGGCAGTACTGGTATTGTAATCATGAATGAGGAAAAAGTTATTGCTGTCATGAGTTTTGAATTTGAAGGGAATAAAATAAAATCCATATTTTCTATTCTAAATCCTGATAAATTGAGTTTTATTCAGACACAAGCTAGAGAATAATGGTAAAGAACATGGTACTCAAATCGTTATACTTATCGGACACTCTTTCGCGCAGATAAACAATGCATCCAAAGGCTTATCTTCATCAGTAGGTGTTTGAATATCTACTATTAAAAATACGAAATCACCTTCAGATAATGGCGTCTCATACTGAATGAATACAAAAGTGGTCTGACCACTTTTAAAGTCGACTTTATCTTACAAAATAATTATTTAAAAGTAAAGAAAAAACTGCATAAAAATTTATGCAGTTTCTAAAATTCCCTTCAACTTCATATTCTTTTTGTCATTTGTGCATGTTTTACTTTCACTTGAGGTCTACCAAAGTGCTTTTCAACGTTCCCTCAATATGTAAAGCAATTCATCAAGGAAAGCACGTACCTGTCATCGCACTTTATTTCAAAGCTACACGGTGGTCCATAAGCAGGTTCTGGAATTGGCCGGATCGGGTGCTGCAGAGGTACCGATGTAGCTTTGTAATAGAGTTTGATCAAAATATTTAAACCAGCATTTTTCTATAAATATAAAGACTCCATTTTGAAAAAAGATTGATCAAAATGGAGTCTTTTATTGTAATACTAAGATTGATTATTTTCTTCCTATGTTATTCAACAATCGCGCCCAATTTGTTGAATATCTATTTTTTACTATTTTTTATTATTAATAAAGTTCTCTCATATAGTTCTATATCTATATTAGGTAGTATATATACTAACAATTTTCTTGTTTAATAAAATCTCTTTTTCTTTTTTCAAACCATTTTTTATTGCTACCTTCTCTGAAGCAATGTTCCCATTTTGAATTAGGGCAATGATTTTTGGAAGTTTTAATTCATTTAATCCATGATCTATCAAGGCAAGAGCCACTTCCGAAGCATATCCTTTTCCCCAATAATTCTCTTCACCAATATCCTACCTCTATATAATGATCTTCTTCAACAATTTGAGGTACAAGTCCAGCATGTCCTATTTTTTTACCTGTGACTTTGTCTTTTATAAGTTTTAAACCATAATTTCTATTCAACTTATAATGTTCAATAATCCACTCGAAAAATTTATTAACTTGTTCTCTATTACGAACTTCTCCATTTCCAATGTACCTCACCATATTAGGATTACTTAGCAAGTTCTCTAAAAAACTAATATCATCTTCTGTGTGATTAACTAAAATTAATCTTTCACTCTCCAACATTTAAACATCATCTCCTAATTCGACTAAGAAACGAAATACATTTTCTAGTTGATGTACATAGTCTCCAAAGCGTCGGTTTGGCAACCTTTCATAAAAGCATGTTATTCAACAAACTGGTCCGATTGTGGAACAACTCTATTGTTACTCAACAATTATCAAATCGATCATTTGATTCTGATTTACTTTTTCTTTCATTATAAGAACACCCTTTAGATAACCTTATCCAAAGGGGTAAAGCATCGTTGAGTTCATATCATTTAAATTCCTCTTTAACAAAGTCAAGGAGTCGGGACTTTAATACGTCACCATCCTGCCCCATATGGTACATATCTGTTCCGTGATAACCGCTCTCGTCCACAATTAGCTCTTTATCAGTTGCTCCAGATTCTTGATATAATTGACGCACATGTTTTTCAATACTGCCTCCATAATCACCAGGTGAAAAAACAAACAAGGATGGCGCTTTAATCTCTTTGACACTTGGAATTGCATCAAGGTTTGAACATTGTGCAGGAGAAGAAAGAATAATTAGTCCCTCAATAGGAAGCTCTTGACGAACGCCTGCAACGATTGCTGTTGTACCGCCACATGATGCTCCTGCCAAAAATACTTTTTTAGCACCCATTCGTTTGAGTTCGTTTAAGGCTGCATCTGCATCAAGCTCTATATGTTCATTAACTTGGATCTTCTGTGAGGCACCGTGATTACGATATTCAGGAATAATAACTAAATATCCGTTGTCTGCCAGTTCAGTTCCTATGTCAAGAAAAGAGCAAATGGAATAACCTTGCTCGTGCGCAAGCAGGACTCCTTTATTTCCGCTACCAAGCACAAGTGCCGACAAATATACCCCATCACTGGTTTTCAATGTAGTTGCTTTATCGCGTAGCTCATCTGGAACACAACTATTCACAAGATGCCCTCTAGAAGACTTTACCGTTCGATCTGGCCAGGCAGGATCATACTCAACCGGTGGGTTTGATGGTATGTTCGTCACTTCTGCAAGTGACGTTTCATTTATGGTCTCGGTTTTAGAAGCAGTACTTTGGTTTTGATTAGATATAGATTGATCTTCATTAGAAGATACAGGATTTTTTGTGGTGCAGCCTGTGATTGTTACTAACAAAATGAGTAATGCAAGTAACATTTTTGTTTTGTTTAAAGATATGTTCATAGATTTTCTATTCCTCCAACTTTTACTGAACATAGAACTGAGAGTGTTTCATACTGTCCATCGAATAGTTTGACGTACTGTGTAAAACGACTTCCTGTTGATGAAACAACTCTTTAGAGACATTGGCTATATAAGAATCTATCTCTGCAATCGTGTTTATTCTTCAATTGTATAAACAAAAGCGCTGCGTTCATCATAATGAACTGCTTTATTTATCCCAATTAATTATTTATTTACAATTATAGTAGCCAAGGTAGTAGGTGGAAGCAAGGCACAAAATAAAGAAGTCTGTGATTTTGCAAAAAAATATTTGTTGGATTTTATCAAAAATGATAAACATGGTGGAATACCCATCAAACAAAATAAAGTAAAAAAGTCAATCCTAAAAGACTTTAAAGTAAATACTGATCATACTCTTTATATTCCTCTAGAATACTTCCATATTCCCCGTAAATATGAAACGAAAAAAAGGCTTGAATTGTTTCTTATCTTCGAAGTTCCTGTGTTGATTTAGAATACTCTATTCCATTCGAACACTCCGATCACGAAACATTACTCCTATAAATAACACCCACCTCCTTCACACCCCCCAATAGAAATATAGTTAAATCAATCCTCCGCAATCATCCCTTTAGATGAAGAAAGACACATTCCTTACAAAAGAAATGCGCCCGTTTTTGGAATATCGTTTATTAAGCTAAAACAACTGTTACTTTAATAACGCCTTAAGATTTATTTTGATCCCACATTTAATCCTCTAAATAATCAAATTTTCTCGCCTGTTCTACTTCCTGAATGGATACTTGGCGTGTTAATTCATCTGTTTCGGAGATATGATAGGAATCCCATTCGTCATTAACGGCAATTTCTCCAGGGTCTTCATATAATTCATCATAATTTTCAAAATCCCCTTCAAAATCGGAGGGTGTTTCGGAAGTTCCGTATTTTGCCACAACTTGAAACATATCTTCATAATCATGAATATCATCCTTGTCATCTCGACCAGAAAAAGAATTGTCAACTGGAGGAAGCATCACTTGTTCTTCAACTGGTCGATCTGTTGGCACGTCTTTTGCAGTATGTTCAATACAAAAAGAGGTATAAGGCAGTGCCACCAATCGATCATATGGGATATCTTGTTGACAAACTTCACATACGCCATAGGTTCCATCCTCAATCTTTTGTAAGGCGGAATTTACTTTTGCTAACTCATCATCGTCATGGACTTTCAACGCCATATCTTTTTCACGTTCGTATAATTCGGTACCTAAATCTGCTGGATGATTATCGATTGTTGACAACTCATCAACAGAATCCCGTAAACTACCTCGTTCTAAATATTCATCATCTGTATCCATTCTTCGTTGGAGCGAGTATTTTTGCTCAATTAACATATTTTTTAACTTTGATATCTTCTTCTCATTTAGAATAGTCATCACGTCCTTTTCATTATTATGAACGATTTTGATTGAATTATTTGTCTAAAGGATAATATGCTATGGGTTGGATTTTTGCTGGAGTAGTAGTAGCTTTTGGAATTAGTATATTTTGGGATACTACAGCTATTTAATCAATTATCACTCATGTCAATTAACTCAGATCAGCCAACTATTTCTTGTTATATTTTATGACAAAACCCAAAATTCAGATAAAGAGTAAAACGACAGTTTAAAAAGTCTGGCATTACAAAGACAAAGGCTCAAAACCAGTGAATAACAGGCTTAGTTCTGACAACCCTTTGAATTAATGTATTTTCAAAATTATCGATTTTTCAGTTGTTCTCCATCATTTCATCATACATATCAAATCTTAATAACAAATTGTAATGACATTGTGTGCTTAATTATGAAATCATTGCGTAAAGCTTCATAAGCTAAATAGATCTTTTAGTTCAGATGTAACCAACCATAAATGGTCACTGTGTTTATAATAAAAGGCGGCCTTCCACTATCTAATCTGTGGAGGACCGCTTTTACTTTGTTCTTATTTACTTAACAATCCTTGACTCCTTGAATTCAAGAAGAACAGAACAGCTTATTCAACAATAGCGCCCTTTTGCAGTATAACTTCTATCCCATTTTTAAATCATTCAGCATCGTTACCTTTATCATATAAATCTTTTATGGGTATTACATCGGTTTTATCTTTATATTGTATAGTTATCTTATCCTCATCCGTTAGTTTCTTCTTCTTCCCATTGTACAGTAATAATGTGTTTTCATCTGCAAATGTGAAAGTAATGCCAGTCCCATCTTTTAGGAGTTTTGCTGGGGTAGAAAAATCGTTCCTTTTTTCATACACAAATATAGTATCTGTATATCCCTCATCTGTTTTTGAATCTGTTAAAATTATATAATGATTGTCCTTTTTTGCTTTGAATAGAAGTTTCGCCATCGTTCCTTGATTCTGAATGTTTGTTTCAACATTACTGGAACTTGTTAGCCACATATTTACAAACACAAAGTAATAAGCAGTTATCAGAACAAGAAACATTGCTAGTAGTGATGATACGATAACTAAAATCTTTTTTCTATTTTTGGAGCGTACCTTTTTGAAATAATCAATGTTCCTTTTATCTTTTCTTCTCTCATTTTCATCTTCTGAAAATAAATCTCCCTTCATTTTGTTTAAATAATTTCGGCATTCTTCACATTGATTCATATGTTTTTCTATCTGTTCGTTTGTTTCTTCACTTGTTAATTTATCAATATAAGCAGGAGCCAAATCCTTAAATACACTATGTTTCATAACCTTACTCATCCTTTCTGATTTCAAGTTTTGCTCTATAAAAAGTCACTCTTGCCCAGTTTTCTGTCCTTTCAAAAATTGAACCAATTTCTTTGAACGATAAGTCACCCAACAATCTTAAATAAAGTATTTCTCGTTTATCCTCACTGAGTTGATGAGCCTTTTTAAAAAACATAACTTTATCCTCGTTTTTTAAATACTCATCTTCCAAGTCGTAAAATGTTGTGCTTGCATTTTTTATTGAGTCTTTCAATTGTTGGTTTTTATTTTTATGGTTTAATTCTTGCAGCCATACGTTTTTAGCAATTGCACAGAGCCACGTAGAAAACTTGGCTTTACCATTAT
>NZ_DKJS01000050.1:0-5679 GCF_002455205.1 Lysinibacillus sp. UBA6686
ATCAACAACTCCTTTTGCTGCTGCTGCTAATGCTTCTACCTTTGTAACTCCAAGTGTAGCGGGTTCGTTCCAATATGAAGTTGAAATTTCTCCAAATCAAACGGGTGGATTATATAGCGTTTATGGTCGTACAGCTTCAGGTGTTATCATAGATGCACAACGATTTGCAAACTCAGAGTTAACACCGATTCTTTAATTTTGAACAGATTGTAAAATCAGAAAAGCCTTATACTTCGGTATAGGGTTTTTCTATGCTCCAAACCTGTTCCCCTTTCTTAAAATATCTTTCGGACAACCTCTTATCCCCCCTTACATTGCTTTTAATACAAGCTTCTTCACCAACGTTGAATCACACTAATATAAAACCTGTTATTTATGAAAATCCTTAAGAAAATCTTCATAAATATTCTCATTAATTATTAATAATTTCCATTTACAATAATCAATATCATTTCAAATAAAACTCAAAAAGGATTCTATTTTGCGAAATCAAATAAAAACATTTAGTTGGTCTCTTATGATATGTAGCGTTTGACAATGACCAGTAGAAAAAAGGAGCAATTCATCTTGGGTATTACAGAAATTATTAGCAATATTCGTATTTTAATGTTACCAGTAATTATTATTATTGGTGTTGAGTTCTTACTCATTGCACTTTATTACTTTTATCAAAAACGACAATTAGACAAAAAACAGATCCCTATAAAAAAGCTTATTCTTGGTGCAATCTTCGTCGGATATACCGTTTTTGTGTTGGAGCTAACGATTATTGGTCGTGGCACTTCCCATTACATGCAAATGAATCTTCAACCATTCAGTGGTTATATTGACGCCTGGAAAAAATACTCTTTAAGAGATCTCCAAAATTGTCTATTTAATATATTAATGTTTGTTCCACTTGGAATCTTATTGCCTTTACTTATCGCTAAATTTAAAGAATTTAAGTGGCTTCTTCTTGTAGTTGTAGGTGCTACAGTGTCAATTGAAACGTATCAGACACTAACGGGAGCAGGGATTTTTGAGCTTGATGATTTAATGAACAACTCACTTGGTGGTATTTTTGGTTATCAGTTATACAGATTAGCTGCCTCCATTACACATAACAAAAAAATAAAAATGAAAAGTCTGATTGGAAACCTTGCTATACCTCTATTGATGGGTTTGATTTTTTTGTGTATGAATATTGTCTACACCCAAAAGGAGTTTGGTCATTTAGCCATAAATGCCTATACAAAATCAAATATGTCAGATGTGAAAGTATCAACCTCATTGGAATTAAGCTCAGCATCAACAGTTGCTCCAGTGTATAAAAAAATCATAAAAAATGAAGACGTAGAAGACCTATTACAACAGAAATTAGGATTATCTCAGGTAAATCCACAAGATAATATGGGCAGTGGTGAGATTTTAGTGGAGGATAAAGATGGAATACCCTATACATTGACGAAAAATGATGCAGAAGGACAATGGTGGTTAACAGATAACAATTATACGCCAGAGCAAACCTCAGTTATTGTGCAAGAAGAAAAGGCAAAGTCACTAATGGACAAACTTTCTATACTACCGCAAGATGCAGAATTTACTGTACAGGAAAATGGCGAATTTGAATGGAAATTACCTGATCGTCCCGATTTAAAAAGAGATTATTGGACTGGGGATATTGAGCTCGGCCTAAAACAAGATGGCCATGTTTATTCGATAGCCTATAGTCTTCATGAAAATCAATTTATACGAGAAGTAGATATATTGTCTCCTGCAGAGGTGTATGAACGAGTAAAGAATGGCGAATTCCCTCAAATAAAATATAACGCACTCGTACAGGAGGAAGATCTTGTTATAAAAAAAGGAGACCAAATTGAAATAGAATCGATTGAACTTTCGCATATGTATGACACAAAAGGCTTCTACCAGCCAATATACAATGTTTCTGGAAAGTTTAATGGAAATGATTGGTTCACATTAATTCAAGCTAGCAAGTAATAAATACGGGAGTGTATATCCTAAATTTAGTAAAGGCCCAGACTCAAATTATTGGAGTATCTGGGCCATTCTATTTTTAACTCAATTTTTAAATTTTCTTGAATAAATAAATTCTATTATTGGTGAAGTAACAAATGTAAGGCCAACTACTAAGAGTAAGGGATAATTCTTCATGTCATTTAAATTAGATACACCCTCTGAAATAAATAATATAAGACATGCCATAATCATTAAAACATAATACCCAACCTTTGCGCTTTGAGTTTCAATATGCCTTTCTAATTCATCTTTGTCTTTTGCGCCATTATGGTCACCCCAATTTAACCAATTTAAAAGATAAGATAATGCAATAAAACTAAAAATGATAGAACCCCCATCAATAGTACCAAAACGTAACCATTTGTATAAAGTGTAGGTTACGAATGTACAAAATACTATAAAAACGATTATACCGACTAATTTTTTTGATTTATCCATTTCATTTCCCCCCATTCCCATATGGTATAAATAATTCTTCCATAGTGACCCCTAATACTCTTGCAATATCAAAAGCTAACTTTAAACTCGGGTCATATTTGTTATTCTCTATTGCATTAATTGTTTGTCTAGTTACATCACAACGTTCTGCTAATTTTCCTTGAGAAATATTACATTGTTCTCTTAGTTCCTTTATATTATTTTTCATTCAACAACCACCTTCATATTTCGAGGTGTAAAACATCTTTTACACCCTAATAATACCTAAAATACTAACCATATGTCAAACATGTTTTACACATGATTTTGTTCACATTGGGTTGAAGAAGCAATAATCTTTAAAATGGCAAAAAAAGAAGCAGCCTCTCAGCCACTTCATCAGGTAATACATAGGGGATCAAAATCACTCTAGAAGATAATTCAAAAAGCTATCCGAATTTTCAATTCAATATTGTCCTTCAGTTCAATCATCTAATTCATCATCTTCAATTAGCACTCAACCTTAGCGACTCTTTCACCCCATGAACCGCAGTCTTTGATAGTAGCAAAAACTTCATATATGCCATCTCCAAAACCTGACCGAAAAGCTACGCCTAGTCCTTCCTGTCCTCTGCCTGCTGTATTTTCGATTCAGTTTCCTACATCATACAGCGCTTATTATTTTAAAATCTATTTCACGGGCAATTCACTATACAAACATAGCTATCATAAGAATAGTAGGTAAAGCTAAATTTAGTCTTACACTTCTTAAACTCACTTCTACTTTTAATTTTCCATCTAACAAAAATATATAAATATGGATAGCTTTTAATGGTTTAACACCCCACTCATTCCCTACAACTAACATATTATAAATGTAGAAAGGAGGGATACTTTATGGGATACTATGGTGGAAATGTTGGTGGCATTAATAACTGCGGCAATAACGGCGGTGGTTATGGTTCATCATTTGCCTTAATTGTTGTTCTATTTATACTTTTAATTATTGTCGGCGCTACATTTATGAGTGGAGGATATTAACATTTCTGACTTAAGGGTCACTTCCTAGCTTAGTGACCCTTTTTTGGTGTTTTTCTTCATATTGTACACACTTTTACTTAATATGAAAGTCTTTTCATTTTATTCTTTTTATCTAAAATTAACGTATATAATATTACTAACTTATTGTAAGGGGTGCTAATATGTCACAGAGTTTCAAAATTGAATTACCAAAAATTTTTTCTGATCTAGAAAAAGCTAATTTTCAAGATATTTTTTATGATGAAGACCCATATTTATCAAATTGTATAATTGCTGATACAGTAATTGATAAAGAAGTTGTTGAAAAATTAGTTGTATCTAAAGTTATCTTTAAAAATGCAAAATTCATTGATGTTTCTTTTAGAAAAATTGATTTAACTGATGTAATTTTTGAAAACTGCGATCTATCTAATGCAAACTTAAGTGAAGGGATCATACATAGAGTTAATTTCAAAAACTGCAAATTATTAGGATCTGATTTTTCTGAAGCTAATCTTGGAAACGTTTCTTTTGAAAATTGTATTGCAAATCTATGCAATTTTGCGGTAACCCGTTTCAAGCAGGTGATATTTGACAATTCAATACTACAGAGTGCAAATTTTTATGATTGTTCACTTAATAAGGTGAAATTTTATGAAAGTGGTATTAATGATGTTGATTTTTCTCAGACTTCTTTAAAGGGAATTGATATTAGTACATGTAATTTTGAAAAACTTAATGTAACCATAGAAAGTTTGAATGGGTGTGAGGTTTCCACTGAACAAGCTATTGGTTTTGCTTCTTTGTTGGGATTAAAGGTAAAGTCATTAAATTAAAAAAGCAGAAGCTGATTAGAATATTACGGCTTTCTCTTCTCCAAAAAAATCAAGAAAATTTGTAGTAGTTGAAAGAGGTTAAAAGGAAAAAATGCACACCTGCGAAGTGAATGTAGTTTAGTCGTATCTTTTATAAGAAAGATTGGATCTACTCTATTATTAAAATAAAGTAAATATCTAGGAGGGAATCAGAAAATGATTGATAATCATTTATTTAGAGGTGATTTTATCATTATTACCGGAGGTCCAGGTTCTGGTAAAACAACTCTTTTAGATGAATTACAGGAAAATAACTATAAATACATCCCTGAAGTTGCAAGAGAAATTATTCGAACACAAGTTTCCTCCATGGGTGATGCGTTACCTTGGAAAAATGTAAAAAAATATCGTGATTTAATGTTAGATCAATCAATAGAAAGTTTTATTTCAGCATTGTCGAACCCTCAAGATAAGCCTTTATTTTTTGATAGAGGCATTCCAGATACTCTTGCTTATACTCAATTGATTAATCTTCCAATTTCCAAGAAACTTGAGTCAGCAACTAGAAAGTACATGTATAACAAGAGAGTGTTTATTTTACCCCCTTGGAAAGATATATACAAAACTGATTCTGAAAGAAAACAGGATTTTGAGGAAGCTGTAGCAACCTATAAAATCATGTTTGAAACATATAAACATCTTGGATATGAACTTATTGAAGTACCTAAATTGAACGTTGAAGAAAGAGCAAGCTTTATTACTGAAAATGTAGTATCTTGGGAGCTTTAGATGAAACGTTACTTGTACTTGATTACTTCCATTGTCGTCATTCCTCGTTTTTTTTCATTGCCTCTTATGCGCTTGAACAAACAAAATTCATAAAAGCATTTGATATAGACGCTAATCACTCTTGATTTTGGATATAAATTTTATCGTTTTTTTAATTACTTATTTTAAGCTAATAGATTTAACGAGTGCAAATTCAGTAAAGTAGTTTGACACTGGAATATTGATTTTAATTGGACGAGCTTTTTACTGTTGCTTCTAAATCTATCATCATAAAAAGCTTATATATTTCATCTACTTTTACAATTCCCCCTCTTGTTTAAAATTCTCAACAGAAGCGTTTGTTTACTGGACTTATTTAAAGCAGTAGGACTTTTGTTTTTGTTCTATGTATCTAATTATGTGCAATGACGAAGTTGAGGAATGCACTTTTAAATTTCTTTTTGCAACCCAAGATTGAATTGCTTTGGTTTTATTAATTATTGAGATAATTTGTTTAGTTAAAAATTCATCCTCCTCATTTTATAAAGCGAACAAAAAATAGTTCAGTTTTTCCATTACAATCTATTTCACCTATACTTACAAATAAATAAATTTTTTATTTTCATGTTGTTGAAATACT
>NZ_DKJS01000050.1:5696-6004 GCF_002455205.1 Lysinibacillus sp. UBA6686
GACGGGTTAATCTCCGTTCCGCCTGAGTGCTTTGTAGCTGTCGCTTTGCTTTCGCTACAGAAAACATTTGCCGCTGATGCTTCGCTTTCGCGCAGAGCTTCCTGGGGAGCGTCCGATGAGCCGCTTGGGGCAACAGGAGGTTGGTCACGAAGGCGTTGTCACAGGACGTGACGATTTTAGCCTTTGTTCCCCTAAGTTGCTCGCTCCATGGTCTCATCTTTGACGCTGAATCTCCGAGGAGTTACTCAGTCTACACTCCAATCAACCTTCACTTTGATAATGTAGGTTGACAGCTATAGAATTGTACT
>NZ_DKJS01000047.1:0-37776 GCF_002455205.1 Lysinibacillus sp. UBA6686
CGTTATTTGAATACGGGCTTACCTTTTTCTTTACAAAGATATTACTTTTTAAAAACATTACCGCTTCGAATATATTCAATATCAGAAACCTTCATTCTACAGTTCACAACTCGTGCAGCGGCAAATAAATAATCTGATAGTCGGTTTAAATATTTTTGGACAATTGTTGGTACATCCTGAATTTCCTTCATGAGAGTTACCATTTGGCGTTCTGCTCGACGTGCAACTGTACGGGCAATGTGTAAGGTTGCAGCTGCTGGGGCACCTCCTGGTAAAATAAAACGCTGTAAAGGTGGTGCTTCATCTGATAAAGCATCAATTCGAGATTCCAACACTTCAATTGGTTGCTCCGTAAGCTTATAATGACGCTCCTTCATAACATTTGCTAGGTCCCCACCTGCATCAAAAAGCTCATGCTGAATCGTTTCTAAATCAATCAAAATATCCTTAAAAAGCTCCCGATCTAATTCACTTACAGCCTTCCCAATAAATGAATTTAATTCATCAATAGCTCCGTAAGTTTCCACTCGTAGGCTATCCTTGTCAACACGTCCACCAATAAGACTTGTTTTGCCTGTATCCCCTGTTTTCGTATAAAGCTTCATCTCTCTCATCTCCTATCATCCATTTTTATAATTTTTAATGGCTTGCACAGTTGTCGCAAAAACACCCTTACCAATGATCTTCCCCACCTCTGTAATAGGGCCTCCATACTGCATTTCCTCACCTTTTTGTGTTGCAGCAATCAGCAAACTATCTGTAGCAGTACCTGTTGCAATGGTTCCACTTAGTTCATCGCGAACATCTTCTGACTGTAATGCCTTCGTTTTTGCTTCATTTGCTGTCATCATTGCTTGGAAAAATGCTTCTTCTGACAGACTACCATTGATAATAACCCATGTATTTATAGTACCAATATATGGTTCAATCTGTCGTTCATGTACACGAGAAACATCTACAGCATTGCCAACACCAGCAGTAACAGCAACAAGCACACTGCCAAAGGATGCTGCATATTCATTAATTGCTACTAGCCTTGATGGAACTGCTGTTAGCATAACAACTGTACTCGTTGAGGAAAAACTTTCCTTTTGTAAAAATGCTGCAACCTCTCGCTTGACATCATTTATGACATAATCCCCTGGAACTGAGCGATTTAAGAGGCAATCATACCAGCCAATCCCTGGGTTATGGACGGCAGAAGACACTGTTTTTAAAGGGAACTCTGATTGTAACTGAATATAATGTTCAGTAACCTTAAAATTATCTTTGTTAATATATGCACGTTGCAGATGCTCACCCGATGCAGGCATCATCGTTATTTGTGGCTTCGGAATTTCAGGATGTGCATAGGTCGCTACCCTTGCCTGATAGACCTCTTCAATTTGTGAAGCCATCAATACTTCATGGGGTACCCCAAATGCACGCATTTGCCCTGATTCCATTAATAATAATTCGTCACAATAAAGAGAAGCTAAATTCATATCATGTAACACCATAATAATGGTTAATCCGCATTCAATTGCTTCTTTCCGCACCATATCTAAAATTTGCCGCTGATGTGCAATATCTAAATGATTGGTCGGTTCATCCAGCAATAATATTTCTGCTGTCTGCGCTAAAGCCTGGGCAACAAAAACTCGTTGCTGCTCACCACCTGATAAGAATTCCATGGGTGTCTGCTCGTAGCGTGTCACATCTGTTTGGGCCATTGCGTGTTGGACTGCTTGTTCATCGAAATCTGACCAGCTGGAGAAAAAACCCGATTGATGTGGATAGCGTCCAAGAGATACTGCGTCTCGCACACTGTTTGAAAAGGCATTCGCATGTAATTGTGGAAGAACGGCCATTTTTTTTGCCAAAGCACGAGCATTGTAAGAACTAATATTTTTGCCATCTACTTTTATAGTACCTGCCGTTGCTGGTAATATGCCACTAATCACTTTTAATAGTGTGGATTTTCCGCTACCATTTGGACCTAATATCCCTAATATTTTCCCCTTTTTTACTGAAAAACTAATATCTTTGACGATTGGTATGCCATCATAGCCACCTGATAGATGTTCAACAACGATCATGCCCGTACCCCCTTACCTCTGCGCTGCTTATAAAAAATATAGGAAAAGACAGGTGCCCCAATAAATGCAGTAATAACACCAATTGGTAGCTCCCTCGGCATAATAATTGTTCGTGCAATTAAATCACATATAATAAGTAATGTCGCACCATTTAAAAAGGACAATGGTAATAAATGACGGTGGTCTGAGCCCCAAATCATCCTTGTCATATGCGGTACGACTAATCCAACGAATCCAATTGTTCCCGAAACAGCCACTGCTGCTCCTGTCAGCATGGATCCACCTACTAAAATTAAATACTTACTTCGTTTCACATTAACACCTAAGTGTTTTGCTCGTTCCTCCCCATATAACAGCACATTTAATTCCCTTCTTTGTGTCCATAGCATCAATGAACCTACAACAACAAATGGGATAATCATTTGCACAAAAGGCCAGCCTCGCATTGATACAGAACCAAGTAGCCACCCCATCACTTGCCGCAGCTCCTCGCCTGATAGAGCAATCATTAGAGAAATAAGTGAGCCTAAAAATGAACTAAAGATGACTCCTGTTAAAATTAACGTTTCCATTTTCAGAGAACGATCTACTACTCTTGCAAAGCTCATGACTGCTACCATTGTTAATATTGCCCCAAGCATACTAAAGGTTGGCAATGTATAGAGACCAACTACTGGAATTGAAAGACCAAAGAATATCGTCATTACTGCACCAACTGATGCACCAGAAGAAACACCTAATGTATAGGGATCTGCTAAAGGATTTTTTAGCAGGCCCTGAAAGGCAGCTCCTGCAATGGCCAGTGAAGCTCCCACAAGCCCTGCTAGGAGAACTCGCGGCAGACGTATTTTCCAAAAAATATTGGCAGCCGTTTCATCAGCTGCTTTATTCCACAATACTTCTAGCGGAATATGAACAGAGCCTATAGCTACGCCACACCAGATGCCAATGATAAGAAGCGTAATCGCTGTTACATAGGCTGTGACTATTTTACTCACTTAAACGCCTCTGGGTAGATCGCTTTCGCTAACTCTTCAAGACCCTCTCCTAAACGTGGTCCTTGACGACTTGTTGTATTCTCATCTACCTGAACAATGGCTTTATTTTTTACTGCATTAATTGTGTCAAAGCCAGCACGCTGTGGTAGCTTTGTTAAAATATCAGGTACATAATGATATGTCACCACGATGACATCTGGATTTTTTGCAATAATTTGTTCGGAACTGATTTCATACCAATCTGCTGTATCTGCTGCAACATTTTCGGCATGAATCATATTTAACATTTCATTCATAAATGTATCTTTACCAGCTGTAAATATATGTGGCTCATCAGATGCTTCTACAAAAACTTTCTTTGGCTTCACATCCTTAATTTTTGCTAGAACCTCTTCCACTTTTGTCTTCATATCTTTAATTATTTTCTTGGCCTCAGGTAATTTCCCAGTTGCACGACCTAGCTGTTCAATTGTTGTGTAAATTTCATTAAAGTCCTTCGCATTTGTTACCACAAAAACCTTTAAACCGGCAGATTCAAGCTGTTCAATGGCCCCTGCAGAAAATGTCATACTCGAAGCATGAGCAAACACGATATCTGGTTGTAAGGCAATAATTTGCTCAATATTATATTCCATACCACCAACTTTTTGTTTTTCAGTTGCCTCTGCAGGATAATCATCATTATCGGTAACACCCACAATTTCATTGTTTAAGCCAAGAGCAAATAAAATCTCTGTATTACTTGGAATAAGAGAAACTATTTTTTCCGGAGGTGACTCCAGCGTAATCTCCTTGCCAACAGCATCTGTTATCGTCATAGGGAATGTTGCTTTGTCTACTTGTGTTGTTTCTTGCTGCTCAGAAGATGCTGGCTTTTCATTTTTTGCTCCTTCTCCACAAGCAGTAAGTAAGCCAATTGCTAAAAATGCGGAAAGTCCTAATTTCCAAAATTTCTTCATATGAATCCTCCTAGTATATAAATGCGTAAATTTTTCCAAATTATTTTGCTGATAGATTAGTAATCGATGGACTTTATAAATTTATCGCCCATTTTTTCAAATTTATCGACATCTTCCATACAAAACAAATACCCCTCATCCAAAATGAGGGGTAATAATGCACAAAAATACGCAAAATCCACCACCCTATCCTCGTAGGTTGTAACGTGTCTCTATAAAGGCAGGTCTCCTGGCTCGTGCTCCATACAATTTTTCAAGCCTTCCCGAAAAACTTTCAGTGGCGTACATTGAAAAAACTAGCACATACAGTGGCGGGACCGCATCGGAATATCACCGATTTCCCTTTTCACTTTACAGTAAGTAAAGAACCTTTATAATATTCAGTTGATTTTATTATACATGAAAACAAAAAAAGTCGCCTACCATCTAGACGACTTCTCCTTTAATCAATTATGCTTCGGCATAATTGCGTTCGGAATCGGCTTTGTGCTTACACAAAGAACTCCTTTTCGATTCCGTGACATCCGCCGGAGGCTTTAACTTCTTTCAGCGGGTGTTAGGACACCCTCTGAAAAGTAGCTTAAATTCGCATTCATCTCACTACCTATAAAGGGTGGTAGACTATGTTGAAAGAAGTTAAATGTTAAAGAAGAATGGGTAACAGTTATATTTGAGGAATATGAGCGTGACAATTGGGCAACTAGCGGACAGTTGCATTCCATTAAATTAGGAGATGGTTTTGGTCAATCATCGGGTACATAAATTAAGTTTATCTAAAATCACATTTTTTTGGAGTGTGATTTTTTTATCTTTAAATTTTAAAATAGTACCAACTATTAATAATTAGTGATAGAATTAGATGATAATTCAGTTGGAGGTGTTAATATGCTGGACATTCAGCAAATACAAGCAGCTATTAGACATCGCTATCCCTTTCTTTTAGTGGATCGTGTTTTGGAGTTAGAAGAAGGTAAGAGAGCAGTAGCGATTAAGAATGTTACGATAAATGAAGAGTTTTTTAATGGGCATTTTCCTAATTATCCTGTAATGCCAGGAGTCCTAATTGTGGAAGCATTAGCACAAGTTAGTGCCATTATTATGCTTACAAAGGAAGGAAATGAAGGGAGACTCGGGTTACTAGCTGGTATTGATCAATGTCGTTTTAAGAAACAAGTAAAACCGGGTGACCAGCTTCGTCTTGAGGTAGAAATTACACGCTTAAAAGGGGCTATTGGAAAAGGGCGTGGAATAGCTACTGTTGATGGAGAGTTAGTGTGTGAAACAGAGCTTATTTTTGCCTTTGGTAGCTAATGAAAAAAACAAAATACATTTGAAACCGCTTCGTCTATTTAGAGAAGTGGTTTTTTGCTGCGTAAATTCTTTAGAATTTCTTAAATCTCAGGCTTTACATGGCAGCTTGATTACCGGAATGGTATTATGATTGTTACATTAAAAGCAATGTTCGCAACTTTAAGGGGGAGATGAAAATAACAATTAATATTCTTGTCATAGATGACGAAAAGGAAATTGCCGACTTAATAGAGCTTTATT
This sequence comes from Lysinibacillus sp. UBA6686, assembly GCF_002455205.1. Lineage (NCBI taxonomy): Bacteria > Bacillati > Bacillota > Bacilli > Caryophanales > Bacillaceae > Lysinibacillus > Lysinibacillus sp. UBA6686. Next base: position 5,587 of record NZ_DKJS01000047.1, read on the forward strand.
TAAAAAATGAAGGCTTTAATGTCTTTACATTTTATGATGCCAAGGAGGCACTAACTTGTATTCAGACAAAAAAATTAGATCTCGCTATTCTAGATGTGATGATGCCTGACATAGATGGCTTTGAAATTTGCAGAAGAATTAGAGAATATTATCATTTTCCAGTGATTATGCTAACAGCCAAGGATGAGGAAATTGATAAAATAACAGGTCTAACTTTAGGGGCTGATGATTATATCACGAAGCCATTTCGACCATTGGAGCTAATAGCTCGAGTGAAGGCTCAAATCAGGAGATTTACAAGGTACAACCAGCAGGAAGCTTTGCAGAATGATATGATTATTGATTTTTCTGGGCTTTTATTAGATCAAAACACACGGAAATGTATGTTGCATGAAAAACAATTGTCACTTACACCTACAGAATTTTCAATCCTATGGTTTTTATGTATCAATAGGGGACGTGTCGTTTCTTCCGAGGAACTATTTCAAAAAGTCTGGGGAGAAAAATATTTTAGCAGTAATAATACGGTAATGGTCCATATCAGACATTTACGAGAAAAAATGAATGATTCTGCAGAAAACCCAAAATTTATAAAAACTGTTTGGGGAGTGGGGTACACCATTGAAAAATGATTTCGGAAAACTAAAAAGGAAAATAATGCTTCAAATACTTCTTATCCTCGTCCTTGCATTAATAAGTGGGTATTGGATTAGCTCTCTATTGATTGATGGTGTTTTACAGGCTCCATTCGCTGATGCGTTTATTCATTTTTGTGAAAATGTTCTTCAACTTGATTTTTATGCTGCTCAGAAAGCCTATTCGATTATATTTCAGCAAAATAAGCAGCTTTGGTTAACAACTGGATTAATACTTTTATTATTAGTAATCTTTTATTTTGCTCTTTCACGCTTTACAAAGTATTTTCATCATATTTCTTTAGGTGTCAACAGCCTTTTAGCAGAATCTGATAAAGATATTCAACTGCCAGCTGAGCTTGAATTTATGGAAAAGAAATTAAATGTTGTGAAAAATACATTAGAAAAACGTGCAAAGGATGCACAAGAGGCTGAACAACGAAAAAACGACCTTGTGGTATATTTGGCACATGATATTAAGACACCACTGACATCGATTATGGGATACCTTAGCTTGCTGGATGAGGCAAAGGATATGCCGTTAGAGCAAAAAGAAAAATATGTAAAGGTTACATTAGATAAATCCTACAGGCTAGAACAATTGATTAATGAGTTTTTTGAAATTACGAGATTTAATTTACAATCCATTATATTAGATAAAGAAGCCATAAATTTAAATTATATGTTGATGCAATTGGCAGATGAATTTTATCCATTATTGGCACCTAAAGGGCAGCAAGCAATTGTAGATGTGAAGGAAGATATAAAGGTTTTGGCTGACGCCAATAAATTAGCTAGGGTGTTTAATAATATTTTTAAAAATGCGATAGCATATAGCGATGAGAACAGCATTATTAACATTCATGCAGAAAAACAAAATGACCAGATTCATATTTCATTTACAAACAAGGGAAAGGCCATTCCCCCTCAAAAATTAACCATGATTTTTGAAAAGTTTTATCGTTTAGACTCGTCAAGGTCTACACAAACGGGTGGAGCGGGTTTGGGACTTGCTATTGCCAATGAGATTGTACAAGCACATGGAGGAACAATATCTGCCATTAGCACAGATGAAAAAACAGTGTTTACTGTTAGCCTACCATCATTTTCTTAAGAAACCTTAAGAATTCTATAATAGATTATTAAAAAAGAGCTCTTTCTTTTATGTTTCAATAAAACTACAGTCAGTGAGGTAATTTCCTCAACCTCACTAGATTGAGGAACATACACAAAAATCTTCACTTCCTGTGAAAGTACTTGGTGAGTGAGATATCCTGTTGATCTTCTAGCTTTTTTTGACATCTTGCAATAGGTCTCTAATTGGGAAACAGGTATAAAAAGAAGGAGTTGTTTTTGTTGAAAAGAAAGGGATTCTTTAGCATATTTCTTATACTATTATTAGTGTTTATTTATTTTGTGGTTGTCAAAGATCATCCACTTCAGCCAAACCTTGATCCATTTAAATCACCTCAGCTAGAGATGCCACAGAAAAGTGACGATATGTTCAATATAGATTTATATAGCTCTAATGCCATATTAGTGAGCTTAGAAGATCATACTATTTTATTGGATAAAAATAGTGAGGAAATCATATATCCAGCTTCTTTAACGAAGTTGATGACTGTCCTTGTCGCACTTGAAAATATACCCGATTTAAACGAAAAGATTATTCTTAAAAACCGTGTTTTTACCAACTTATACGAAGAAAATGCTTCTATGGCAGGTTTTCTCCCTAATGAGGAAGTAACTGCAGAGGATTTGCTTTATGGTGCGATGCTGCCATCAGGAGCTGAAGCATCTATTGGCTTAGCTGAATCTATTGCTGGTTCAGAAAGTGGGTTTGCCCAGCTAATGAATGAAAAGGCTCAACAGCTTGGAATGACGAATAGTCACTTTATGAATGCTACTGGGCTACATCACCCAGACCATTATACAACGGTGAAAGATCTTTCAATTCTCTTACAGTCTGCTCTCGTAAATCCAATATTCAGGGAAGTTTATACAGCTGAAAGATATTCGATAAAATCAACGAATCGCCATCCAGAAGGAATTACTTTAACAAGCAGGCTGTTTAATTATTTAAACACCAATCAGGTAACGAAAGGTAAGATTATTGGAGGAAAAACAGGTTATACAGAGCAAGCTGGTCTCTGCCTCGCAAGCCTAGCATCCATCAATGGGGAGGAATATTTGCTCGTAACGGTTGGTGCAGAAGGTGATCCACGTTCAGAGCAGTTCAATATTACAGACGCATTAGCTGTTTATCAAAAATTATATTAAACATAAATCGAACCAGGTACTTAGGTAGTCCTGGTTTTAATTGAATTTATACAAAATATTAGTGGTATTTTGTCGAAAATAGCATACAATAGACAATCCCTCATATAATTTAAGTGTCTGAACATTTGAGCGAACTATTGATCTGACTATAAATAATCTCTATTCGATTATTAAAACAGGTAGAACACGATGAGAGGATGAGGGGGTTTTGAAGCATCCCAGCACGAATATATTAGAAAATAAAGAAGAATTATTTGTACCTGAGAAAGCTTTAAATAAAGATTTTTGCGATCAATTAGTGACTAAAATTCATAAAAATATACTGAATGAGAATATTTCGAATGATGTCTATATGTCATATTTTGTGATTTTCGACCAGAAATATGAGCTTAAAGAAATTCGATATTTATTAGATCTGTTAAAAGTACAAGCAGATGAAATTATTCGATCTAAACCCATCTATATTACATTAAGTGGTGTGATGTTATCGTTATTCGCCATTATTGCCTGTGCTATTAATGTAAAGCTAATGGTTGGTATTTCTTTATTTCAAATAGTTGCCCTAACAATTTTAAGCTTTAATGTAGCTATATTATTTATTTCATTTAAAATTGAAAAAGAATACAAAAAAATTTATGCGGTCATAAAATTAATTGAATATTACTTAAGCTTTTATAAAAAATAAATTTTACAGTCGACACCAACCATTCCAAAAAATGAAGCAAAGGATAGATAATATTTACCGCTTTATGAACTTCCTCCAAATTATAAGCTAAAAAAACATAGTTCCCCGCTTTCTTCAAAAATAATCATGTAAAGGCGCTTGATTTATACGGAACAAAATGATAAAAATTAAGCATTTATTTTAAAAAACCTCAAATAATAAGGTACGAAAAATTTTATTTGAGGAAGTGAAAATTTGAAAAAATTTTTTCAAATCGTATTACCGATTTGTCTGTTAATGATTTCCTTTGATGATGTCAAAGCTAGTACCTATGAAAATAAAGGAAGAAAGTATTATGAAGAAGCAGGTCAAATTGTATGGGAAATTAAAACGGATGAAAAAATTGTGGCTCTTACTTTTGATGACGGACCACATCGGAAGTACACCACTCAGATTTTAGATATTTTGGCAAAATATAAAGCAAAAGCCACTTTTTTTATAGTTGGTCAAAATGCAGAAAAAAATCCTGAAGTTATTTCAAGAATGTATAATGAAGGTCATGAACTTGCCAATCATACTTTTACACATCCGTTAAGGACTAATGTTCCAAACCTGCTAAAGGAAATTAAGCAAACAGATGAAACTATACAAAAAATTACTGGTTTTACTCCTACTTTATTTAGACCTGTAGAGGGTCAATATTCAGATGCCATGATTGAAGCGATATCCAAAGAAGGCTATAAGGTGGTAATGTGGTCTTGGCATTTAGATACATTAGACTGGAAAAGTCCAGGTACGAACCGAATTGTTAATACTGTTTTAAAAGGAGTAAATCAAGGTAATATTGTCCTGTTTCATGATGGAGGCGGTAATCGTAAGCAAACTGTAGAGGCAATGGAAAGTATTTTGGCAGAGCTAGAAAAACAGGGTTATCGATTCGTCACGGTTTCCGAGTTACTTGAAGTACAGCAGACAAAGTAATTCATAGTGGAACCTTGTTTTCATCTTAAAGATCTTTTAATATGCTTTAATTCAGAAATTAAATAATCAATTTGCTTTTGCATATTTTCAGATTGCTTTGCCTGATCATTATTGTTTTGGGAACTATCATTGTTGCTTTTTTGTAACGCCTGTAATGCAAGACCAGCGGCAATTGTTTGAATACCATCACCTAATGTCGATATGGATGTGCCAATATAGGCCAGCTTTGCAGCATAAATGTCCAAAGAGTCATTCGATGGATTCGAATTATTATCATTTCTTTGCATTGTTATGCCTCCTTTAAGCAAATTGTGTTAGATGGTCACTACTTTCATCATATGCGTACCACATCAAAAAAGGGAATCGAACCAAATTAAAATCTGTACCTCACCTCCAACTGTTTCATAGTGGAGGTGTTTTTATGTTGCATTTCTCTACTTCCAAATGTTTAGAAAAGGTATAATTACCATTAATAACATAAGGGGGATTAGATGAGTGACTAAGCTTGAATTCATTGAATTAAATCATGAACTTTTAGAGAGTATGGGAAGCTATTGTCTTAGAAGTAAAAAGAATTCGAAGGGCTATAGACAAAAGAACAAATGGCTTCAAAACCGCTTTGACGAAGGCTTGAAGTATGTTCAGATTTTTAAAAATAATAAGCAAGTTGGCTTTATTGAATTTACAGCAGCAGAATATTCTTCAAGGGTTGTCTTTGCGAATGGCTATTTAGTAATTCATTGCTTGTGGGTCAGTGAAATGGGACAAGGCTATGGAACCCAACTTATTCAAAAGTGTTTGACAGATGCAAAGAGGCTAGCTAAAAAAGGTGTGGTGGTTGTGACAAATTCGACGACATCATGGACGCCTAGTAAAGAAATTTTTTTAAAAAATAACTTTCAATGTATGGATAAAGCTCCATATGGTTTTGAATTACTTGTCTATTCATTTACTCAAGAATTGGAGCAACCTTATTTTCCAACTGATTGGGACGAGAGATTAAATAGATATAATCAGTTAACGATTTTGCGTTCCTTCCAATGTCCATATGTTGAAGTTGCCACAGAAAATATCGTTTCTGGGGCAATGCAATTGGATTTACCTGTGGCAGTGATTGATTTAAGTGATAGAGAGCAGATAATGACATTATCGCCAACGCCTTATGGTATTTTTTCTGTCATCTATAAGGGACAGCTAGTTACATTTCACAGACTAACTGTTCATTCTGTAGTCAAGAAATTAAAAGAGCTTAGATAATATATTTAGGTGTAATTGCTATAGTTATTAATGCTTATAAAAACACAATACAAGTTACTAAAGGTGCATAATATAGCTTTAAATCGTCATTTATTTAATATTTATTTCTATAAGCAACTGTAATTATAGATGACGATCATGATAGGGATTCTGTAACGACGCCTAATAAAATGAAGGGAGGGTAAATCCTTGGTAACCATACGCCAAAAATTAGTGCCCATTTCACTAGCGTTGACAATGACAAATGGCAAAAATAATTTAAAAAAATATATAGTTGTTCATGAAACCGATAATACAAACATTGGAGCTGATGCAGATGCACATGCACGTCTACAAATAAACGGTAATAGTAGGCAAGCTAGTTGGCATTGGCAAGTGGATGATCAAGAGGCTGTTCAATCATTTGAACATTTTTGGGAATGTTGGGGTGCAGGAACGTATATTGGCAATCATCAAGGAATCCAAGTAGAAATATGTGTAAATAGTGATGGTGATTATGTAAAAGCTGTGCAAAATGCTGCTACCCTTATTGCAAAAATTATAAAAGATGAAAATATAGCTATTGAAAATATTGTGCAGCATCATTTTTTTAGCGGGAAAAATTGTCCTCGGAATATACGGGCTGGAAAAGTACCTTGGTCTCAATTTATAGAGATGATTAAAAAAGCTAGTACTACACAAAATCCACCTATTGAAACATTAAAATATCGCATTTTAACAGGAACCTATAATACGTTTCAGGCAGCAGAAAGTGCTTCAAAGGTTATGAAATTCACTTTTGGCTGGCTTGTCTACATTGAGCAGGATGGTTCAAAGTATCGTATTAAAACGGGAACTTTTACAGGAATGATTGCAGTAAAAAATGCAGAAAATAAAATAAAAACGGCAAAATTGGCGCAAGTTACGTATATAAAAGATGCCTAAGTAAGCAATTGAATTCTAATATTCTATGTGTATATAGTTGACTGCTTCTAAGAATCGAGTAAAATAGAAAAGCAGTACCATTATATACCTTAACTTAGCAGAGGAGAGAGGTGTCTAGGTAAAGCCTCTATGACATCTTTCTCTATATGGTAATCAGAAGAAACGTTTATACATAATTGGAAGTAGCTGAAGATATAGGGGAATAGTTAAGAACTGTCACGAATTTTGACTGTCTTTTTCTTTTCGTCTTCTCTATAACCTGTTAAGATGGTAATAGTGTGACAACAAGTTAGTGTATATGAGAGTGGTGACAATCAAGATGGATGAACAGAAAAAAGATAGTATAGAACAGCAGCAAGAGCAAACTCAGGACGAGGTAAAACCTGCAGGGCGATTTATACAATTAAAACCGTTTAGATTTATCATGCTGATGTTCTTTACAATCCTTATTACTGCGGGCTTAACTATTTTTGCGTTAACGTTCGGCGAGAAGAAAGTAGTGGAAGTAAAAGTACCGATTGAACGTGCGGAATTTTCAAAGTTATATGAGGCCTTTGATTTACTTAAAAAAAATTATTATAAAGATATTGATGATGAAAAAGTAGTCAATGGTGCTATTAACGGCATGTTTGATGCGTTGGATGATCCGTATTCTGATTTTATGGTAAAAGAAGAAGCAGATCAATTTAATTCTGGATTATCTTCTAGCTTCCAAGGAATTGGTGCGGAAATTCAGGAGCGTAATGGTTTTATTACAGTTGTGTCACCTATCAAAAATTCTCCAGCTGAAAAGGCAGGATTACTACCAAAAGATATAATTTTAACGGTAGATGGGAAAAGCATTCAAGGATTTAGTGCTTCAGAGGCTGTAGCCCTTATTCGTGGTGAAAAAGGGACACCTGTGAAAATAACCGTAAAACGTGGCGATAAAACAGAGCCTATTAAAATGACAATTATTCGCGATGATATTCCAGTTGAAACCGTATATGGTGAGATGCTTGATGGTAATATTGCACATATCCAAATAACTTCATTTAGTCAAAACACGGCTAAAGAGCTTGAAAAAATGCTTGTAGAGTATAAAGGAAAAGGCATGAAGGGGATTGTCTTAGATTTACGTCAAAACCCTGGTGGTTATCTAGAGGCCGCAATAGAAATTTCTAATTTATTTGTGCCGGAGGGTAAACCAATCGTTCAAGTACAACAAAAAGATGAGGAGCCAAAAATCACAAATGCTATTGCAGGTGAGAAATACAATCTACCTGTAACTGTTCTTGTCGATAGTGGCAGTGCATCAGCATCTGAAATATTAGCAGGTGCTTTAAAGGAATCTGTAGGTGCTAAAGTTGTTGGTGAGACATCGTTTGGTAAGGGGACTGTACAAAATGTTACACCACTAAAAGATGGTTCAAATCTTAAATTTACAACAGGCAAATGGTTAACACCAAACGGTAACTGGATTAATGAAAAAGGGATTGAACCAGATGTCAAAGTACCATATCCGTCCTATGCATCATTACCATATCTTGATCCAGCTCTTGAAATGAAAGAGGGCTTACAGTCTGACTCTGTAAAAGCGGCAGAAGAGATGCTAGAGGTTCTTGGATATGAGCCTGGTAAAGTAGATGGTAGTTTCGATCAGTATACAGAACGTGCAGTGAAAAAACTGCAAGAAACAAGCGGACTGGAAGAAACGGGCATTTTAACTGGGGATACGACGTATGCTTTAATGGATGCATTACGTGCAAAAATAAAAGCAGATGATCCACAATTATTAAAAGCAAAAGAACTGCTTACTGGAACACCAGCCAAAAATGAGGAAACTACAAACTAAAGAAGTAGCTGTCGCAGCAATCGTAATAAACGATCTGTGCGACAGCTTTTTTTATGGGAGGTAAAAATTGTGAAGGATGTTTATTTATTTAGTGGTTTTTTAGGTAGTGGAAAAACTTCCATGCTAACAGATGTAATACGACAATTGAAGGAAAAACACTTAAAGCCAGCAGTTATAATGAATGAGCTTGGGAAGCTACCTTTTGATTCACAGGCTGTTGAGAAGGATATTCCGTTGAAAGAGATGCTAGAGGGCTGTATCTGCTGTTCTGGTGCAGAAAAAACAGAGGCACAAATTCAATCACTATTAATGGATAATGAGTTTGATGTACTAATTATTGAAACAACAGGTGCTGCACATCCTGTAGAAGCATTAGATGCCGTCTATTCGCCATTATTTGCTGAAAAATTGAATGTGAAGGGAATTGTCACTGTAGCCGATTCAAAGCTTTGGTTGAATCGTGAGACGTTAACACCACAAGTTCGCTCTTTATTTATGGAGCAAATCCGTCATGCCCATCTTTTATTGGCCAACAAAACAGATTTATTAACAGAGGCGGAGCAGGCTCGTGTAGTTTATGAGCTACAGGGCTATAATCCTCATGCTTTTATTTTACAAACAACAAATGGTCGTGTACCGTTACGTCTCTTAGAAGATTTAAAGGCAACTGCACAAGTGGACAAAAGTGATATCTTAAAATCACCGATTGCAGCTATGCATCTGGGATCACGATTAATTGAATTTAAGGGCATAGACTTCACGCAACAGCAATTTGAGAATTGGGTTCGTTCATTGCCTGACACGATCTATCGTATGAAAGGGTATGTACCAATTGAAGGTGTAAGAAATCCTATGTTATTTCAATATGCATATGGGATGGTCCAATGGCTCCCTGAATACGTAAAAATGCCAGCGAAATTAGTTATCATTGGTGAAAATGTAGGGGATGTAAACGTTATTGGTATTCAGTAAACAAGTAATCATGACGCCCCAGCATCTTTGCGTCTTGATTTTTTAAGCCTATTAGAAGCTCCTCTTCAAAATCTTAGTTAGAGTACGAACGCCCACTGAATCTAAATAAAAAATCATATCTGTGCTTCCTACTAAAATAGATGTTGTAATTGTCTTTTTTAGTAAGAATGGCAGATTTTTTTGTCATCAGATAACTGTAGCGCCTCTACCTTCATCGATAAAAGGGAATATTTTGATAAAATTATTAGTAGGTTTTGGAGTTATGTTATTAAAATATTGAAACTATTCACTAGCTTTTGAAGGGTGTCAACCCTATTTAAAACGTAAGTATTTCATAGACTGGTGGAACTTGCTAAAAATTATAGCAAAAAAACCCCTATTTTATACGGATTCATATCTCTGATGGTGATGTTAACAGATGCTGGTAAAAATTTTTTTGAAATCCTCCCTTACGATTAGTGACAGAGAAGGAGGAATTGCAAAATGAAAAAATCACTAACTGCAATTTTTGCAACATTTTTAGTAGCAGCTCCAATTCAAATCGCTTCGGCTGCAGCAAATACTACAGAGGAGAACGCAGTACAACAAAATTCTAATTGTCAAAATGTTTATCACTATAATTGGTCAAATCAAAATCAATGGTCAAATCATAAATGGCAAATAAAATTACCACAACAATCAGCTCCATCAAAAGAAAAACCAACGAATAACGAAACATCAAAGAATAACAATAACAATACACAAGCAACAAACAATGATACACAAACAACGACTAACAATACGCAAACAACACAAAAAGACAATACAACAACTGCACCAACTCAATCTACACCAACAACAACTACTTCAGATGTTAGTGCTTTTGAGCAAGAGGTTGTAAAATTAACAAATGCTGAGCGTACGAAGGCTGGATTAGCGCCACTACAAACGGATGATAAATTAATGGCAGCTGCACGTGAAAAATCACAAGATATGCAAACTAAAAATTATTTTTCACATACAAGCCCAACATTTGGTTCACCATTTGATCGTATGAAAGCATTAGGTATTAGCTATAAGAGTGCAGGGGAAAATATTGCACAAGGTCAACGTTCACCTCAAGAAGTCGTACAAGCTTGGATGGATTCACCAGGTCACCGTGCGAATATCTTAAACGGCAGCTTTACACATATTGGTGTTGGCTACGTGAAAGCAGGTAACTACTGGACACAACAATTTATTCAAAAATAATGTTTACAATGAAATAGCTTCATAGAAAGACGTCCTATAAGTAGAAAATGACTTATAGGACATCTTTTTTTATATTTATCTATTAATTTGTTAGATTTGAAAAACATAAAAAGTCAATTTGCAAAAGGGTCCGTTTCCTATATTTAAAGCAAGTTCTTTTTTTATCTGGCAGTGTTTTTATCACTCGATAACTAATCACTCAATATGGCAACCGCTCGTACAGGGGCACCATCAGCATTTTTAAATTTAATGGGCAGAGCACAGAATGTGAATAATCCATCACCAATTTCACCAAGTCTCGTTAAATTTTCAACAATAATAAAATCGTTGTCAGCTAAAACCTTTTTATGAATTGTTAATTTAGCATCTGACATCGAGTCAATGCTAATTACGTCAAGTCCAACACCTTTTTTCTTGCTTTGTATTAAGTAATCTGCGACTTCTTCTGTCAAATATGGATAGTTTCCGAAATAAGTAGGTGTGCCCCAGTATTGGTCCCATCCAGTAAAAAATAATAAAAAATCCGCTTGATCAGCCTTCTCTTTTACCACATTAATTTGATTCATCGAAATTTCTTTTCCTTGCTGTAAGTCGCTACAATCAATAACTAACGCAGAACCTATAAATTGTTCGACTGGTAGGTTATCGAGTGTAGTTCTATCTGCAAATATATGATTCGGTGCATCCATGTGCGTGCCTGTATGAGAAGCCATAGTCAGGGAGGTCTCTTTAAATCCGTCACTTTCGTGATTGCAAATGATTTTTAATGAAGGCTGATCTGTACCAGGATAGACTGGCATATTTTCAGTTATCGTATGCGTTAAATCAATTATTTTCATAGTAAAACCTTTCTATCTTTTTTAATGCTATTGTACCATTAAAAGCTGACATAACTAAATGTCTGTCCGAGTATATTTCATCTTTTTATCAAATTCATTAAAGATGATTTTAGCTGTGTTTATTTTAATGTAAGTATTAATATAGCCTATTTCAATGGGGAAAAGCTGAAAAATTAAAAGCTTCATCTATATCTTTTCATCTGCATATAGTAAAATAAAAGACTGTAAACAATAAGTAGTGATGCTACTATGGCTTTTAAGGAATAGGAGAATTTAAGTGAAACAACAAACAATCATTTTAACCGGTGGAGGGACAGCTGGTCATGTATCACTCAATCAGGCGATACTCCCTTCTTTACAAGAACTAGGTTATGATGTCCACTATATTGGCTCAGAGCAGGGCATTGAAAAGGAATTAATAGGCGAAGCATTTCCTAGCATTCCGTTTTACGGAATTTCAAGTGGGAAATTGCGTCGTTATTTTTCAATGAAGAATTTTACAGACCCGTTTAAAGTGCTTGCTGGGATAATGCAGGCTTTTCGTATTATCAAAAAAGTGAAACCGCAAGTGATCTTTTCAAAGGGTGGATTTGTTTCTGTCCCCGTAGTGATGGCGGCGAAACTTGCTGGCGTTCCAGTGGTTATTCATGAGTCGGATGTGACACCAGGGTTGGCCAATAAAATTGCCTTGCCATTTGCCTCTCATATCTTTACTATTTTTGAAGAGACTTTACAGCATCTGCCAAAGGAAAAGGCAACTTGTACTGGTTCTATCATTCGTCAAGAGCTATTTAAGGGGGAGCGGGCAAAGGGATTATCATTTTGCGGCTTTACTACATTAAAACCCGTTTTACTTGTGATGGGGGGAAGCTTAGGTTCGGTTGTCTTAAATGATGCATTGCGTCAAAATTTACCAGAGCTTGTCAAGCAATTTCAAATTATTCATTTGTGCGGTAAGGGCAATTTTGATGAGACATTAGCGTCTATGCCAGGGTATAAGCAATTTGAATATGTAACAACAGAATTACCAGATTTATTACATGCAGCAGACTTTATCGTCTCACGTGCAGGTTCCAATTCTATTTTCGAATTTTTAGCACTTCATAAGCCGATGTTATTGGTGCCGTTATCTGCGCAAAAGAGCCGTGGTGATCAAATTTTAAATGCAAATTTATTTAAAAGACAAGGCTATGCAGAGGTTTTAGAAGAGGAAGAACTGACAAAGGAATCCTTTAAAAAATCAGTGCATGTTTTGACTGAGCGTAAAGGGGACATGGTAGCAACTATGAAAAAAACACAAAGACCAAAAACGCCAAAAGAAATGGCAGAATTAATTTTGCACTATAAAAAGTAGCCGTTAGGTTATGGATTGATAGAACCGACATAACTTATGCAATAACCACTAAAAAAGCTATGTGCTAGTCAATATGACAGAACACATAGCTTATTTTGAAGAATTTTTTTTTATTTACATTGCTTGTTCTTCGCCCTCTAATATTTCGTTAGCTGTTGTCAAATAGAACAGGTCTTTCGGGATTTTATATAAATTAAATTGCGCTTCACCACTGTTAACCTGCGATAATAATGTAGGATGGCATTCGTTTGCACTTACGACATAAGGTAACTTTAAAGCTGCACGTTGTGATTTTTTATTTTCAACACGTATACGGAGAAACACCGTATGAAAATTATAGTCGTAAAATAATTCGTTTAAAAATAGCATCTTTGCTTTTTGATTATAACCTTTGCCTTGATAAGGAAGTCCAATCCACGTTCCTAAAAAGCCTGCACCTTCCTCAACATCATGAATGCTGATGGTGCCGATTGGTTGACCCCAATCATCAGTAATGGTCCTAGAAATAGCGAGTCCCTTCGCTTCTTCTTCAATCAGTTGTTTTGTCATAAACCAATATTCATCAGCAGATGTGGCTTTTTGACGAACAAATGGGAAAACAGAAGGGTGTGATAATAGCTCATAAAGCTCTGTACATTCATGTAGGTCTCGATGTTTAAGCATACGAAACGCCTCCTTTACTAGGGTAGTTAAAACAATTCCGTTGAAACATAAAGAAGAAAACTAAAATTCGTACTGGAATTAAAACCCAAAGAACTAGACGTTATAACTATGATAACCATAATTTCCCGCTGTCTTACTGATTTTCGACCATACCGAAAAAAGGCTAGTTTTTTTAATATAATATAACAATTCTACTGTTTAATGCAATCATTTTACTCGCTAAAACAAAAATTAAGTTTAATAGTCAGTCAATTCTGAAAAGTAAATTATGTTATAAATACTTAATTTTGTATGAAAATTATTTAGGGATATTAAGTCTATCATCTCAATTTTTACTAAGCTACAATAGTCATTCTATTTCTTTTGTATTATTTAATTTCTTGAAAAGAGGTAAACTATCAAAAAATATCCTAAAAAGGATATAATATCTGTAATTCAAAAGAAGTATTTCTTTTAAAATATGTTATAATAGTATTATTGATTTTTTTGTATAAATAAACATTAATATAATAATTCTTTTTCAATTTCAACGACTTATGGGGGTGACAGCATGGAGTATCTTTTAAGCGAAGAATTATTTAATGAATTATTTATTGGCAAGGATTTTGTCTTTCTAATGAAAAAGGTAGGAGACGATTATCAATATATTCGCTTAAATCAAGCAGCTCAAGCTTTATTATCAGATAAGGCAATTGGGAAAATGCTTTCTACCATTACCTCAAGTCACAATTTTTCAATTATTCAGGAATTTTATCATCAAGCCATTATGAAGCATGCTCAAATCGATTATGTGGATTATGCTTATTATAAATCGGAGATTCGAAAATATGAGACATCTGTTCGTCCGCTTACATACAAGGGCGACGACTATATTTTAGCCATTACAAAAGAGATTCTCTATGACCGTAATATTGAGGATAAGTTTTTATTTATGCGCTCAATGTTTGACCATGCCTTTTTCTCAACTGTCATTCTATCTGCAGAGGGGGCAGTTTATGAAGTAAACCCGAGCTTTATGGAAGACTTTGGATTAGATAACGATGCTGTAAAAAGGAAATTGTTTGTTGATTTACCAATTGTTCCTAATGATGAGAGAGAAAACATTCAAACTTTTCTACAAAGAGCAGCAATGGGCGAAAATATTGGGGAGAAACTTATCAAGCTCCATACATTGGATAAAAAAGAGCGCTTCTATTTAATGTCACTTTCTCCTGTTATGCAAGGAGATAATTCATTTGCGATTTTTCTTATTATGCAGGATTTCACACAATTTACTGAGCAAAAAGCAGAATTACGTTTAAAATCGCATGGCTTAGAAGTTTTTAAGGCTGCGTTAAACTCTGCGACGGCCATTGCTATATGGGATGTTGATGGCATAATAATTGAAGTAAATGATCTATTTTTAAATGCGTCAGGCTATACGGCGGAGGAGCTTATAGGTAAACCTTATACATTAATCGAACCTAGTTACCATACAGAGGATTTAATGCACTTAATTAATGAAACGCTTGAGGCGGGGGACATCTGGCGAGGAGAACTGTGCTACCGTACAAAATATCATGCAGATTATTGGGTAGAAGCAGCAATTGTTCCGTTAAAAAATGAAGTTGGCAGGACAGAACAATATTTATCCATTAACTATGATATTACGGACAAGAAAAGAATGTTAACGGAATTAAAAAATATTGAACGCACATTTCGTCTAATAACTGAAAATACAAATGACTTGATTGTTATAACTAACGAGGATGGTATTATTATTTATGCTTCACCGTCCTATAGGGTTTTCTTAGGCTATGAAAATGTAGATTTACAGGGTCAGTTTTACAGTGATATTGTCGATGAGGAAAGTAAAATGGCTTGGCAAACATTCTTAAATAATTATTCTGGACTAACAGATACACAATTTGAGCTTTTACTCAAGGCCAAGGATGGTACACCTGTTTGGACAGAAGGAAACGTAACCGTTGTACATGATCCTGAACGAGAAAAAGTTTCCCAAATTATGATGGTATCTCGTGAAATTACACATCGAAAAGAGCGGGAGAACGATCTACTATATTTAGCCTATCATGATACGTTAACACAGCTACCCAACCGACGTTATTTATTAAAGGAGTTTCCAAAGCTACTGGCAGAAGCACAAGAGACGACTAATTGTTTGGCGATGCTTTATATTGATGGAGATGACTTTAAGGATGTAAATGATCATTATGGTCATGATACCGGCGATGACTTTATCCGAAAGTTTGGGCAAGTTTTAGTCAACTCTGTCAGAAGCCATGATTTAGTGATTCGTATTGGTGGCGATGAATTTATTGTCATTCTAACAGGGTTAACTAGGGATAATGAAAAGCGAAAAGCACAAATGATGCATATTATTCAGCGCATCCGAGAAGAACTAAAAAAAGGTTGGATTATTGAAAATAATTATTTTGCCCCGACTGCATCGATCGGTGTTGCGTATTATCCTGATCATGGAAAAAATTTAGACGAATTACTGGATTTAGCGGATCAGGCGCTCTATAAAGCGAAAGAATTTGGAAAAAATAAACTTTATATTACAGAAACACATTAAATAAAGTCTGTACAAACAAGTATTTGCTTGTGGTACAGACTTTTTATTTGATGTTATGCTATAACATGATAAGGAAGAATTCCTTATCACCATATTAGAATAGAAGGTGGAAAAATGCCTAAAAAGATACTTTTAGTGGAAGATGAAAAACATATCGCTCGCTTTGTAGAGCTAGAGTTAAAGCATGAGGGCTATGATGTGTTGGTCACTTTTGATGGACGTGAAGGATTAGCTCTTGCTTCATCTGAGGATGTTGATGTTCTTTTATTAGATGTCATGCTTCCAGGCATAAATGGTATTGAAATTTGTCGGCGTATACGAACGCAGTCAAATGTACCAATTATTTTGCTAACGGCACGTGACGCTGTGATGGATCGTGTAGCAGGTTTAGATGCTGGAGCAGATGACTACATTGTTAAACCATTTGCTATTGAAGAATTACTAGCTAGGATTCGAACAATTTTGCGCCGTGTAACACCAGATGAGCAAAACGGTGAGGCACTACGTTTTCGCGATATTGTCATTGATGTAGCAGCCTACGAAGTACTTGTACAAGGAAAAAGGCTTGATTTAACGAAAACAGAATATGATTTACTGAAATTATTAATGGAACATAAAAATAGAGTTTGTACGCGAGAGCTAATTTTAACTTCTGTTTGGGGTTATGAAACTGATATTGAAACAAATGTTGTAGATGTATACATACGGCATTTACGAACAAAACTACCAGGTGATATGAATGCCTATATTGAAACCGTTCGTGGGGTAGGGTATGTGATGCGAGAATGAAAAAATTGAGAGAGATATTTGTCAATCAATCATTGCAAAGAAAATGGATGTTTACGTCTAGTGCTGTTATCTTTTTTAGCTTTACAATTATTTGTATAGTCGTTTATATTTCATTGCATACATGGCTATTAAATGATGAGCAACTTAAAATTCAACGGACAAGCTATGATGTGGTGTCTTTTTTTGAATCACAAGGACCCAATTTGACCATTCAGCAAATTCAACAAAACATCGGGCTTTTAAATTCCAGTGATCAAACAGTAATATTGTTTAATTTAGATAAAATAGAGGTTTTACGTATTGTTAATACTTCAGGGGTTAATAATCCTTCACAGACTGCTCCTCTTACGCAAATGGGGGAAATTGTTGAAATGACAATTGATAAAAAGGATGTTTATGTTATTAATAAACCGATTCAGCTCGGTTTCTTTCGTGGATACATTCAGGTGATTCATCCATTATCAGGATTCCAGTCGTTGATGCATTATTTATTGACTGCCATGCTAATAGCGGGCTTAGGAGCTTTAGTATTATCGGCTTCAATTGGTTATTATCTAGCCAGTTATTTGATGAAGCCCCTACATGCTTTGCGTTCGTCCATGAAAAACGTAATGGATAAAGGATTTAATGAACCAATTCAATTAACATACACATCTCATGATGAGATAGGCGATCTTTTAAAAATGTATAATGCGATGATGAATGAACTGCAAATTTCGTTTACTCAGCAGCAACAATTTGTTGCAGATGCTTCCCATGAGCTACGTACGCCTATTCAGGCTATCGAAGGACATCTCTCCCTGCTGAAAAGGTGGGGTAAGGATGATCCGGAAATCTTAAAGGAATCGATTGATACTTCACTAACCGAAATTGCACGGATTCGTAAAATGATTGAAGAATTACTAGAGCTTGCACGTCGTGAAGAAAAGGATAATATGAGCAAGGCTGACGCAGTAGCTGTTATTGAAGTTGTTATAGGAGAAATGGAGCGTCTTCATCCAGAAGCTCGAATAACGTTGTCTAAAAATGGAGAAATAGGTCTATTATTTATAACAGAAAATGCACTAAGTCAAATAGTTCGTAATTTAGTTGAGAACGCCATTCGCTATTGTGAAAAAATTCCGGAGATTCAAATTACATTATCAGTCGCTGGAAATGAGGCGCTTTTAAAAATAGAAGATAATGGAATTGGTATAGCACAAGAAAATATACCATTCATTTTTGATCGATTTTATCGGATTGATGAGGCTAGAAATCGTCAAAAAGGCGGTACAGGCTTAGGACTTAGTATCACAAAAATGTTGCTTGAAAAATATAATGGTTCTGTGGAAGTCAAGAGTGAGATAAATATTGGAACCGTTTTCTTCATTAAATTCCCGCTAAAATATTAAGAAAAATTCACGCTTTATTAAATTATTTTAGCCTTTGCGAAAAAAATTGCTTAATTTCCTAAAAAGAGTTGTATTTTTTGTGAAGAGTAGTAAGATTGAGATGGAAAAAACGTTCTTTAAAATATGGATAAGTTGTGTCAAACATCCTTTAAAAGAACGGAAAAATATTATATAATTAATTGTAATTTAATTAATGGAACTGCCGAAAGGCAAAATTTGGAGGTCATTTTTCATGTCGAACAACGTTACAACTGTAAGTTCTCCATGGTCAGCTTTCTCTGGTCCTAACCTAGGATATGTGATGGAGCAATACGACTTATTCTTACAGTCTCCTGAAGAAGTAGAACCGGAGTTAGTATTATTATTCCAACAATTTGGTGCACCAGTAGTAGTAGAAGGTGAAGTAGCGGTAGCTAATAGCACAGCGGCTCCTGCTGGCGATTACAAAAAAGTATTAGCAGCTGTGAGATTAGCAGATGCAATCCGTACGCAAGGTCATTTGGCGGCAGATATTTATCCTTTGAAAAACCGTGAACTACAAACAGCTCAAATTGAAGAAAGCGCGTTCAATCTAAGCGCTGCAGATTTAGCTGAAATTCCTGCAGCTATCTTCTTCAAAGATGTGCCAGCAAACGTGAAAAATGGTAAGGATGCAATTGATTACTTAAAATCTGTTTATACAGATAAAGTGGCATTTGAATATAATCACATCGCAGCAACAGAAGAACGTGATTGGATTCAAGCACAAATTGAAACAGGTTCATTTAAACAAGCATTATCTTCTGATGAGAAAAAAGCATTATTAGATCGCTTAACACGTGTTGAAAATTTTGAGAAGTTTATTCATAAAACTTTCGTTGGTCAAAAGCGTTTCTCAGGTGAAGGTTTAGATACACAAATCGTTTTATTTGATGAAATTTTAAAAACAGCTGAAGCAAATAATGTAGAAAAAGTGCGTATTGGTATGGCACACCGTGGCCGTTTAAATGTATTAACACATATTTTAAATAAACCATATGACATGATGTTCTCTGATTTTGCACATGTTTCCAATGAATTATTTTTACCAGAGGATGGTCGACTTGAAATCACAAAAGGTTGGACAGGTGATGTAAAATACCACATGGGTGCTTCTTACAATCGCGAATCTGGTATGAACGTTAAACTTGCTTACAACCCTTCACACTTAGAAGTAGGAAACCCAGTTGTTTTAGGTTCTACTCGTGCGGCTCAAGATGATACGTCTAAGCCAGGTCAAGCAATTTTTAACCGTACAAAAGGATTAGGTATTCTTGTACATGGTGACGCTGCATTCCCAGGTCAAGGGATTGTAACAGAAGTTCTTAACTTTGCGAAAACGGAAGGGTTCACAACTGGTGGTACAATTCACATCATTGCTAACAATATGATTGGATTTACAACTGAACAACAAGATTCTCGTTCATCTGTTTATTCTTCTGACCCAGCAAAAGGTTATGAAGTACCAGTTATCCATGTGAATGCAGATAGTCCTGAGGCTGTATCATTAGTTGGTCGTTTTGCAGCTNNCTAGCTACCGTCAAAAATTCGGTAAAGATATTATCGTTGACTTAATTGGTTACCGTCGTCACGGTCACAATGAAACAGATGATCCAACTGTAACAAACCCAGAAACATATAAATTAGTGGCTAAACATGAAACTGTTCGTGCTTTATATGGCGCACAATTAGTAGCAGAGGGTGTTGTTTCGGCAGATGATGTAGCGACATTAGATACAGCAATTTACGCAGAAATGCAAGCTTCTTATGATCATGTTAAAGAAATGGCTACTAAAGATGAGCATAAACATTTAGAAATGCCTGAAGAATTAAAGGTAGAGTTCCCACAAATTGGTACAGCAGTTGGTGCGGAGCGTCTAGAAAAAATAAATGAAGAGCTTTTAGTATTTGAAGAAAAGTTCGAGCCACAGAAAAAACTTGGTAAGATTTTAGAGAAACGTCGTGAAGCATTTGCTTCTGCAAAAATCGATTGGGGTCATGCTGAAACTTTAGCCTATGCTACGATTGTTCAAGATGGCACACCAGTTCGCTTTACAGGACAGGATGCACAACGTGGTACGTTCTCGCAACGTCACTTAGTATTACATGATAAAAACAATGGTAATGTATTTACACCACTTCACCATATTTCTGGTGCAAATGCATCATTTACAGTACACAACTCTCCACTGACAGAAGCTGGGGTAGTAGGCTTTGAGTATGGGTATAATTTAGAAAATGGCCATGTACTATCAGTTTGGGAAGCTCAATTTGGTGACTTTGCTAATATGGCACAAGTGATGTTCGATAACTTTATTTCAGGTGCACGTGCTAAATGGGGTCAAAAATCCGGTTTAGTCATTCTTTTACCTCATGGTTATGAAGGCCAAGGTCCAGAGCACTCTTCAAGCCGTATGGAACGTTATTTACAAATGTCAGCAGAAAATAACTGGTTCGTAGCAAACTGCTCAAATGCAGGTAACTACTACCACTTATTACGTCGTCAAGCAGCGTTGCTAGGAACTGAAGGTGTTCGTCCACTTGTGGTTGTATCACCTAAATACCTACTTCGTCACCCATTAGCTGCAGCGAATGCTGAGCAATTAGCAAATGGTTCATTCCAAGAGGTAATTGAACAACCGGGTCTAGGTTCAAAACCAGAAGCTGTAGAGCGCATTGTACTTGGTACTGGTAAAGTGATGATCGACATTGCAGACCGTATTAAAGACGGTGAAGGTTTCGATCACTTACACATTATTCGTGTAGAACAACTTTACCCATTCCCAAAAGAGCAAGTTGCTGGTATTATTGCTAAGTATCCGAATGTTAAAGAAGTAGTATGGGTACAGGAAGAACCGAAAAACCAAGGTACTTGGAATTATGCATTAGAAACACTTTATGAACTTTCAGAAGGTAAAAAGCTTCGTTATGTAGGTCGCCCTGCAATGAGCTCTACTTCAGAAGGTGATGCTGATTCTCATAAAGCTGCTCAAGCCGCAGTTGTAGAAGAAGCGGTTGCTGAGCCTGTAAAGGTTAAATAATCATATATTAATTTTTGAAGCCGGGCTGCTTGCTTAGGCGAGTGGCCCTTCTATGTGCATTATGCACGTTAATTAAAGGAGGAAATGAAAGTGGCTGAAATTAAAGTCCCTGAATTAGCAGAATCGATTACAGAAGGAAGTATCGCACAATGGGTAAAAAAAGTGGGCGATCGCGTTGAGAAAGGTGAATTCATCGTTGAACTTGAAACAGATAAAGTAAACGCTGAAATTATTTCCGAAGAAGCAGGTGTCTTAACTCAAATTTTAGCTGAGGAAGGCGATACTGTACTTGTTGGTCAAGTTATCGCAGTTGTAGAAGCAGGCGAAGGTGCAGCACCAGCTCCAGCTGCTCCAGCAGAAGCAACACCAGCGCAAGCAGTACCACAAGCAGCACCTGCCCCAGCTGCAGCAGCTCCGGTTGTGGAAGAAACTTCTGGTGAGCGTGTAATCGCATCTCCAGCAGCACGTAAACTTGCTCGCGAAAAAGGTATTGATCTTGCTGCTGTATCTCCAGTAGACCCACAAGGTCGTGTACGTGTCCAAGACGTGGCAGCTCATGGGACAGCTCCAGTAGCAGCACCACAAGCTCCAGCAGCGCCAAAAGCGGTAGCAGCTGTAGATGAATCACGTGTAACAGTAGAAAAAATGAGTCGTCGTCGCCAAACAATTGCGAAACGTTTACTTGAAGTAAAACAATCTACTGCAATGTTAACTACATTTAACGAAGTTGATATGACAAATGTTATGGCTTTACGTTCTCGTAAAAAAGACCAATTCTTCGAGTCAACAGGCTCTAAACTTGGTTTCATGTCATTCTTCACAAAAGCAGTAGTAGCAGCACTTAAAAAATACCCATATGTGAACGCACAAATCGTTGGTGACGAAATTCACTTAAACAACTTCTTTGATATTGGTGTAGCTGTATCGACAGAAGAAGGTTTAGTGGTACCAGTTGTACGTGATGCTGACCGTAAAAACTTTGCTGAAATTGAAGATGCAATTGCAGACCTAGCGAAAAAAGCTCGCGACAAAAAATTAGGTTTAGCAGATCTTCAAGGTGGCTCATTCACAATTACAAATGGTGGTGTATTTGGTTCATTAATGTCTACACCTATCATGAATGGTACACAAGCTGGTATCTTAGGTATGCACTCCATCAAAAAACGTCCGGTTGAAGTGAATGGTGAAGTAGAAATTCGCCCAATGATGTACCTAGCGCTTTCTTATGACCACCGTATTATCGATGGTAAAGATTCTGTAGGCTTCCTTAAAACAGTAAAAGAATTACTTGAAAACCCAGAAGATTTATTATTAAATTCTTAATGTCCAAAGCCCTGCGATTTGCAGGGCTTTTTCTTTTATATGCAGGATAGAATTAGCTGATAGAAATGCTAAAATGATGGGATAGAATCCCCAAAGTAGTGAATAGAACCTTCAACATATTGGATAAAAACATTGTACG
Source organism: Lysinibacillus sp. UBA6686 (assembly GCF_002455205.1). Lineage (NCBI taxonomy): Bacteria > Bacillati > Bacillota > Bacilli > Caryophanales > Bacillaceae > Lysinibacillus > Lysinibacillus sp. UBA6686. The sequence continues at coordinate 28,499 of NZ_DKJS01000047.1, forward strand.
GTAACACCATTGTTCTTAAGGTACTTTTGGAATACTAGTATTACTATCGATGATAATAATTTGTGATTTTTTTCATTAAAACTTCAATATATTTGCTTACATTGCAAAAGTAAATAATGGATTTATGATAGATAAAACCCTAATATTGTCATTAATCAGAAAAATGATAAAATTATCTTGACGAATAAGTTCGTTTTATAGTAGTATCTAGATATCAATTAAATAAACAAACCTCACATTAATTTTGTTGTGAGGTAGAGGCGCGGTATTTATTAGTCCATTGTTGAGTACAAGCAAGCGAAGACGCAATGGAGAAGGAAATATCGCCGAAGTATAAAAGGAGCTCGTACTTTTATACTGGGTCTGCAGTGAATAAGTGCAGGACTGTCCTAGTAAGTTGCTTTCCACATTTACTAGGTTGTGCTATCTCGGAAACATGGAAATTATAGTGAGGATTTGGGCAACTGTCAATTAAAGGTAAGACCTAAGTTCAAAGCTTAGGTCTTTTTTAGTACAGTTGTCTTATTTTTTTACAGAAAAGGGGAGTTTTTCATGAAAAGAAAATGGTTGTTAGTAATGATCTCTATTATGACGGCAATTGTGCTAGCTGCTTGTGGTGCTGGGGACAAAAAGGATTCGGGTAAATCTGGAGATGCTGGTGCTGATTCAGGTGGATCAGAAGATGGTGGGCAATTCCGTATTGGGATGGAAGCAGGTTATCCTCCATTCAACTGGACACAGCAAAATGATGCAAATGGCGCAGTAAAAATTGCAGATAATGCAGAGTATGCAGGTGGCTATGATGTTCAAATGGCCAAAAAAATCGCTGAAGGTTTAGGAAAAGAATTAGTGATTGTCAAAATGGAATGGGATGGATTAGTGCCAGCACTTCAATCCAATAAAATTGATGCTATTATTGCTGGGATGTCTCCTACTGAGGAACGTAAGCAAACGATTGATTTCACTGAAAACTACTATACTTCTGATTTTGTAATGGTTATTAAAAAAGGGAGTAAATATGAAAAAGCAAAATCAATTCAGGATTTCTCCGGTGCTAAAATTACTTCACAATTAAACACTTCAAACTACAATGTGATTGACCAAATCAAAGATGTGCAAAAGCAAACTGCTATGGATAACTTCCCAGCAATGCGTGTAGCTCTAGAGGCTGGTAAAATTGATGGCTATGTAGCAGAACGTCCAGAAGGTATTTCAGCTGCAGCAGCTAATGATAAATTCGCATATGTAGCGTTTGAAGAAGGCTTTGATACAGATCCTTCTAACACATCCATCGCAGTTGGTTTACGTAAAGGCGAGGCAAATCTTGACAAAATCAATGAAATTTTAAAAGGAGTTTCAGAAGATGATCGCCAAACAATGATGGAAGAAGCAATTCAGCAACAACCGGCAGCACAATAACATGGATGCACGGACTCTTTGCTAGTCCGTGCAATGTCATTTCATCATTATTCAATGAGAACCTCTCTAAATAATGATAATGTCTTAGCTAAACATTTCATAAAATGGTAGAACAATCGTGTTTATCATGGTTAGTTAGCTAGGATTATAAAGAAGAAACAAGCAACACTATGTTGTTAGGAGGAACATCATGAGTCTTGAATGGATTATCTCTATTGTAGAGAACAACTGGCAAATGTTTTTACGAGGTGCGTATTATACCTTATTGATTTCGAGTATTAGTACAATTATTGGTGCATTTATCGGATTTTTCATCGGGATTATGCATACCATTCCGGTTCGTAAAAAAGGTGTAAAGTTCTACAGTTTAAAGCTGATTAATTTTATACTAACATGCTATGTTGAATTCTTCCGTGGTACACCAATGATTGTACAAGCGATGGTTGTCTTCTACGGATTGGATATAGCATTTGGTATCGACATGCATTTTATTACAGCAGGTATTTTAGTAGTTTCTTTGAATACCGGTGCTTATATGGCTGAAATAGTTCGTGGTGGTATTGTTTCAATTGATAAAGGTCAATATGAGGCAGCTTCAGCTATCGGTATGAATCATTTCCAAATCATGCTGCATGTTGTACTGCCACAGGTTGCGCGAAATGTATTACCTGCAACAGGGAACCAATTAATTATGAATATTAAGGATACTGCTGTTTTAAACGTTATCGGGGTAACAGAATTATTCTTCCAAACAAAATCAATTGCAGGGAATAACTTCCGCTATTTTGAATCATTCTTTGTAGCTTGTGTCCTTTACTTTATTATGACATTTACAGCATCACGAATTTTACTATATGTTGAAAAACGACTTGATGGACCAGATGCCTATCAAAAAGAACAGAAAGAAGCGATATAGGGGGACGCACAAATGACAGTTATTAAAATCAAGCATTTAAGTAAATCATTTGGTCGTAACCAAGTGTTAAAGGATGTCAATTTTCAAGTAGAGAAGGGGGAGGTAGTGTGCTTAATCGGCTCCTCTGGATCTGGTAAATCAACATTACTTCGTTGCATCAATTTATTGGAAACGCCAAGTGGTGGACAGATTATCTACAAAGGTGAAAATATTCTGGATGACAAGCATAACATTCAAAAATATCGTACACATTTAGGGATGGTTTTCCAGCAGTTTAATTTATTTAACAATCATAATGTATTGAACAATTGTACAGTTGGTCAAATAAAAGTATTAAAGCGTTCAAAATCAGAAGCTGAAAAAACAGCTTTAGAATATTTAAAAATTGTTGGTATGGATCAATATGTTAATGCCAAGCCAAGACAGCTATCTGGTGGGCAAAAACAGCGTGTGGCTATTGCGCGTGCACTATCGATGAGTCCAGATGTGATGCTTTTTGATGAGCCGACATCTGCTCTTGATCCAGAAATGGTAGGGGAAGTATTAAAGGTTATGCGTCAACTCGCAGATGCAGGAAATACGATGTTAATCGTGACACATGAAATGGAATTTGCAAAAGAAGTAGCAGATCGTGTCGTATTTATGGACAAAGGGGTAATTGTAGAGGAGGGACCACCTTCTCAGGTTTTAGTCACGCCTCAGCATGAACGAACGAAGGAATTTTTAAAGCGTACATTAAAATAAGTTCCAGATAGGTATGAAAAAAGTGAGTCCAATAAATGGGCTCACTTTATTTTCTAGAATTCCATTCAGCATAAAGAATAAAGCAAATTGCAAATGCTACGGCAATGATAAAAAACCATTGCGGTACACCACCAAAGCTCATAATAACACCTCAAAGTAAAAATTTATAATAATAATGGTTGTTTATCAAGAAAATAGGGTCTTCTATGGTTTTTTTCTCCACAAAAGATCTAAAATATTATAAAATAAGCAGTAGACATTAGCTTCAAGCTAGTAAAGAGAGGTAGAGAGATTATGTTACATTTAAAATGGAAAGATGAGCCAACACTTCGCACAGTCAAGTGCAAGCATACAAATGCATCTAAATACTTAGTGTCCAATGTATTAACGGTTGGAAAAGATTATGAAGTTAAAAATGAAACAGAAGAGTTCATCTTTATTATCGATAATACAGGTAATATCGGTGGCTATTATAAAGACTATTTTGAATAAGCTTCACAAAAGTAGGGTGGTTCAGACGATTTCTGAGCCACCCTTCGTTCACGAGAAAACTACCATTAGTCCTTCTTAAAGCCCTTTAATTCAGCGACATCTTGTAAATGCTGTTTTTCCTGTTCTGTTGCAGTATGGAGAGCAAATACATCCTGAATAGCCGTCTTGAGCTCCTGCTGAGTTTCTCTGAATTTTGATACTTGCTGTTCGAAAGAGGGGCTCGTAAAGCGATCGTGTGTGCGAGACAAACGTTCCTCAAGCTGTGCATAGTGTTGATCCATATTCATGGATAGCATCATGGCCAGCTGATTTTTCCAAAGCGGTATAAGGGTAACGATTGAAAATTCGATTTTTTCTGCAAGTGTTTGGTTTGCTTGCTGAATCATACGTATTTGAGGTGCAGTCTGTAGGGCAACTTGCTGTGAAACTTGTAAGTCATAAATGCGTTGATCTAGACGTTCAATTTGAGCAGCTAAGTCATTAAGCTGTTGGACTGCAAGAGGTTGCTTTGCTGCCTGTACACTTTGCACCTTTGTCGGTAGTTCTGTCTCAATGGCTTGCTGCTTTTTCATTTGTCCTGCAGCAATCGCAGTAGCAAGCTCCTCAAAAAATCCTCTATTATGTGAGTAAAGCTCCTCAAGCATCTCTACATCCTTTATGAGCTGAATCTGTGCACGTTCTAGCTGTACACCAGTTCGCTCGACTTGGATACTAATTCGTTCAAACTCTGTTAATGTTTGCTTAATTGGGCGTTCCGTTTTACCAAACATTTTTTTGAAGAAAGATTGCTTTTTTGGCTCTAAAGCATTAGGATCTACACGATCTAATGTTTGCATTAATGAATCTAACATTTGTCCAATTTTGGTAACATCCTTCTGTTTGACCTGTGCAAGCATGCGATCCGCGAAGTGAGAAAGTGATCGTTGTGAGTCTTGCCCTAAAGATAGTACGGATTCAAAATTTTCCAAATCAATTTGACTAGCATATAGAAGTGCACGACTTTGCGCAAGAGGCGATAGCGTTTCATAGGTCGCCATCGCCTCGTTATTCGTTGTTTCTAAATAAGTTTGTACAAGGGGGGAGAGCCCTTGTATTGTATTAAGTTGATATGCATGATCATTTGCTGTCACTTATCATCGCCTCGCCACTCCAATTGTTCTCTTCTTCTATTATTGGAACGATTCGCGAATTCGATTTCCATTTGAAGGTGATCGATATCATTGGAAAGCGCATCCTTTAAATCAATCTGAATCGTATCATTTAAATCGNNTCAGTGTTTCCCTTGTTTTAGATAAAGTTATTTGAATTTCTGAATCCTTTACAGGCTGCTTCGATAGCATTGTATATTTATCCGTTAATTCTACAGCAGAAGGTAGATGTGCATAAAAAAATTGCTCTACATTATAAAATTTACGGGGATCTGTCTTGACAATTTTTACAATATTTTTTGAAATACGCGTCATTTCAAGCAATTGCTTAAATGCTGCAACAGAGCGTACACGTAAGTAGTTTTGGCTCAATGTTTGGATATGTTTATTGGCAGTTATAATTTGGGTTTCAATATGTTTATATTCTTCTTTTGTTATACCAGTTAATTGCATAACTTTCTTCTTCTGTCTATGTTTCAGCAACGCTGTACTCGTCGCGTAAGTTCCAGCAAAAAATAAACCACCAAGGAAGTATCCTGGATTTGCCACAATTGCTGCAAAGGAAACAGTTGTTAGAGAAATAAAGAAGCTAGCGGTATGTCTAGTGAAAAACTGTTTGACACTAAGCATTGTTTCTTCCTCCTTGCTTTTCAATATGTCTATCTTCTTATACGAAATAATCGACATAAAGTTTCATTGAAAAATTAAACCTTACATAAATTTTACTGCTAATTGTTAAGTTTCTCAATGATAATACTTTAAATACTGGAAATCTTTGGAGCCCTATTAATAACTATCATAGATTAACGTTCCCAATCGGTTTGTGCTTATGCTTATTTTGATGAATATGTATTTAATTTAGGTTAGCCTTTTCTATGTTCCTATAACATCTTTTAAATCGTTAGTAGGTAGGGAGGAGGTCTCGTTTTTCTGGAAAACCTCCTGAAGATGACAAAATGCCATAAGTAATGATGGCACTGTTATTAATGATACCTGTAAATGTTATAGTCTAAAAAGTTTAATCATCTAATCCCTTACCATTAAGAATTTGCTGTATATATTTTTCAATCCTTGACACTCTTGTTTTAGATTGTTTAGGTTGAGAAAAATAAAGAATGTATGCTCTTTGCCGTCCAGGCGTTAGTGCCGCAAAGGCAGTTTTCAAGGCTGGCTCTTCTTCAAATTTTTGTTGAAGTTCGTCAGGGATAGTCTCTTTATCCTTTTTTAACGCTACTTCCAAGCCTGCTTTCTCAATTGCAATTGCTTGTGAGACATAGTCCTTTATGATTGCTTCTTTTTCAACTATTTCTTGAACATTGGTAAAGCGAATTTGGCGTGCTGCCTGAACATTTTCGGTTTGCTGAATGAGAATCCCGTGCGTATCCTGTAATAGTGCTCCCTTGTGAAATAGAAGCGCACAATATTCTTTAAACCCATGAATTAAAACTATATTTTTATTATTAAGCGTGTAACAAGGATGCATCCACTTAAATTCTTCAGTCAGCTCACAATCATGAACAATTTTTCTTAACGCTCTATATTCTTCCTGCCATTTTTTTGCCTTACTTATAAATTCATCAACCTTAGGATTCATACTATTCATTACGGAACACCTCTCATCAATTTGTTAATCTGAAGTCAAGAAAGACAACAATCAATTTTATCAATTGATTTATAATAAAACATGAGAAGGTGTCATGTCTAGCATAGCCAAATGTACTAGGGAGAAGCATAATATCGGAACCTAAAAAAGATTGAAGCAATAAACCTCAATCAAAATTTGCCTAAGCAGCATTTCCTTTTGAGAATATCATCAATCTTATTATTAACTAGCTTTTGTCCTAATTAAACAATATCTGACTCCATTCGCACATATCCTTTCAAATCATCATGAAGCTCTAAAGTAAAGGAATTAGAATCTGCTTGTGGACTTACACCTTTTTGGACAAATAACAGGAATTCTTCTATTGCCTTTTTAGATCCCTCAACTTCAACTTCAATTTGTTCTTGGTCATTAAGCTTACAATATCCCTTTAATCCTAGTTCAATCGCTTTTTGTTTAATGAAAAAACGGTAGCCTGTACCATATACATCACCAAAAAATTTAATCAGCGCTCGCTTGTTCACGCTAAAACCTCCTACTAGTTAAGGAGGGGAAGAGTCCCCTCTACTTAGTGCATTACACGTTCTTTTTCTAAATGAGCAATTAAGTTATTAATAAAATAGAGAACTTTCTCAGATGCCTGGTCTACTTCTTTTAAATGAATTTCGGCTTGTTGTATATGACCAGCCTTATGAGCCTCTGCTGCTAATTTTGCTGACTCATGGACACGTATATGATAGGCGTCTAGATCACGATAATCTTGTAAGTGTCCAAAACGTTCTACTGAGCGTGGAGAAGTATACCATTTACCTAGACGACAATCTTTATGAGAAGATACATCACTCGGTTGTACGTTTTCAAGGCCGAGGAACATATTATAAATTCGCCATTTCCATAAAATATGATCTGCCTTTGATAATTGTAAAAGTGCTATGGATGATAGCTGAACATTATTATTGGCAACAATATCATTACGGAAACGGTTAATTTCTTTTCCTAATAAGTGTATATCACTAGATGTATTATGACTATAGTCTCGAATATCATCCTGTAAATTAGATATTTCAATCATTCTTGTAGATACCTCGTCTATTGCTGCTGCCTGTTCCTGTGAGATAGCAGCCGTATTTGTGACATCCAGGTTAATTCCTTCAATGGCACTAACAATAGCGTTTAATAATGGCAACGATTCTTTTGCCTCAACGGTTGCATCCTTAATGATGTCTGTTGTTTCCGTTATGGAGTTAGCTACATCATTCGAATAGCTTTTTAAATGATGCACGTTTGTAGAAACTTCACTTAGTGCTGAGACAGTGCCCTCAGCAAGCTTTCGAACTTCCTGTGCCACTACTGCAAAGCCTTTACCGTGTTCACCTGCGCGTGCCGCCTCAATAGAAGCGTTTAGCGCAAGTAAGTTTGTTTGATCAGCAATTTGGTTAATCAAGGTTACTACATGCTCAATATCATTTACTCTTTTTTGTAATTCCGAAAAAGATTCAACAATTGCTGTAAATGTTTCTTCCGTTTTGAAGATTTCAGATAATGCGTGCTCAATAGCATCTTTCCCTTTAATGGCATGATCTACAGATTCCGTTGTTTTTTCAGAAATATGGGAAGACATACGGGCAACCTCATTAATGGAAGCGGCAATTTCTTCTGTTGCGGCAGTAGAGGATTGGATTTCTTCATTTTGTTTATCTAAACTGAATACTAAATCCTTCATGTACATAATTTTAGCATTAACATCCATTAAAGAAGATATTTCTGCGACTACATTTTCAATAATTCGTTCTGTTAGTACTTCAACAAGTAGCTCTTGATCGACATTGACAGCAGATTGGAATGATTTCATGTATTCAAAGGCCTTATACGGTTTTATACCGAAATTATGTAAAATATATGTTGTTATATAAAAGGCAAATTGATTGAAAACAACAATTAACTTACCAGGCTCATACTGATTTTTTCGAAACAAATTGAAAAATTTAACTGTTTCATCTACATACTCATCATCACGTGTAGCTAAGAAAAATTGTGTCAAATATCGATTAATATTTTCTTCACTAATTGTTTGCTGAGAGGTAGGGGAGATTTCACTTAAATAATTGTTAAAAATAGCATTCATAGATGGTGTGATATCTTTTAATTTGTTGTAAAGAGCCTTTAAATTTTCCTCATCATGAGAATTGAAGTGGTTAAATGCTAAAGTTTGATGGAAACGGCCAGTTGCATTCAAATTGGTACCACGCTTTAATAATTCTTCGAGTTCTGCCTTCGGTCGAATACTTGAAAACATAAAAAAAATACCTCCCAAAAAGTATGAATAATAAGGTAATAATAGCATATTTCAGGGTGTTTTAATAGACATTTCATGTGTGTTTGCTAAAATGAGAATATCTTATGACAGCAGGGAATGGGCAAATATGTATACAATACTTTACATGAAAGCTGATTATGAGCCTTGGTGGAAATTTGAAGGCTGGGAAGCTTTTATTCAAACGAATGAAACATTTGCAACGGAAGAGCAATTTAAATTGGCATTAGCGCAAAAATTAGAGCACTTTCGATTAACATACGACAATGAGGCAACAAAAGAAGGGAAATATTGGGCTTTTTGGTCGGAGGATGAAAGCTTTTATTGTGAGGCTTGTGATGATGATACACAAGTTTATCATGGTATTATAGCTATAAAATCAGAAGAATTGAAATAAAATTTTGAAATTAAATAAAAAAACAATTTTCTTTATTTGACAAAATTATGAATGGTGGTTATACTTAAGTTAACAATTTAATTGCTTCACCGGAAACATGAATTCACATATTACAAAAAGTGATCGCGTTAGTTCGGTACTCTTTGTAATATGTGAATTTTTTTCATTCGCTGAAGAAATTACATATTGTTCACTTTTATTTTTTGGAGGTTTTCTTAAATGAAACAAGGTACAGTAAAATGGTT
>NZ_DKJS01000047.1:37791-40359 GCF_002455205.1 Lysinibacillus sp. UBA6686
CAAAACTCTTGACGAAGGTCAAAAAGTAGAGTTCGAAGTTGTAGATGGCAACCGCGGACCACAAGCTGCTAACGTAACTAAACTTTAATTCTCAGTAATTAAAAATACTTTCGTTAAACTTAAGGCATCCTATTTCCATAGGATGCCTTTTTTTGTATACTTTCAGGATTAAAGGTATATTTTTATTTTAACAATAAATTTATTATGTAAACTAATTAAAACGGCTTATCTCGCAAAAAGAGAGAATAAGCAGGAGCAGTATGGTTTAATTATTGAGAATACGATGTAATTCTTGAACAGGTACAAATAAACCTACTTGACCATATGGCTCTTTTTTCATCGTGGCAAAGACAATTCCGATTACCTCACCATCATTATTTAACACAGGACTTCCACTGTTACCTCGATACACAGGTGCTTTCATCATCATAACAGGCTCTTGCCAATCCTCAAGATATGTTGATTCAAGTAGTGTACCTTCATTAGCAATGCCGGTAAAGGCTAATGGATTACCAATAAAATAGACATGTTCATTTTGACTATAGCTGGGATCTTCAGCAAGTGGAAGGGATGGTAGTTCATCACCAGTTACTTGCAATATTGCTAAATCAACATCAGGATAGCTTTGCACTAACTTTGCTTGCATAATGCCCTCCTCAGGAAAAATAACCGAAAGAGTATGGGTGTCTTCTATAACGTGTGCATTGGTGACGATAAGTCCATCTGCTGAAATGGAGAAACCTGTACCTTTACTACTGCCAGTAGATACTTCTACCACCGATTTTTTATAGGTTTTTATATCCTCTTGTGCGGATAGCCTTGTTGATACCTTCAAAAATTCAATAGCAGGGATGGAGTAAATTTGAAAGATTATAGCAAATGTGTTAATAAATAATACAAGCGCCATACTCCAGACAACCCATTTGATTATCGGTTTTTGTTTTTTAGGTTTTTTACCTTGCTGGCGTTCCTCTCGTTCTTGAGCTAACGCCCTTTGCTGTTCAGCAAGGACAAGCTCAATCAATTCTTCTTCTGTTAGTTCTTCCTCAGTTGACCTATGTATATCATGCATTCATATTACCCCCTTACCCAAAATAAAAGGCGCCGCAGTAAGTAAATCTTACTCGATTTTCTGTAAGATTGACGTAATAATAAACTGTCCCTCGTTATTCGTCACCATCATGTCCTCTTTACGGATTCGTCCAATGTTTTTGGCAAAATATTTTGTAGTCGTTAGCGTATTAGCATTACCTTCTCCTTGAAAGTAAATTGTCGAACCATCAGGTGAGGACTAGGGTCCAAGCACGGCTCGTTTTAGCAGTTTGCTGTTCATCTAGCTGTTTGACAGGTATTTTTTTCACCGAGTCAGTATTGCATATGTCGCTACAGCCAATGAAAAATAGTACAAGAGAAATATAAGTCCTTGTTGTATCATAGGCAAACTCATTCAACTACTTTCCTTCATTATACGTGAAGTTTAACAGGCACACACGAATGTTAAGAATACCAGCTTTCTAAAAAGCTAATTTGTTTTTTTGATGCATCGACACGTATACGTAAACCAATTGGCATGGCATGAAGAGGGTGGGTGTGGCAGCAATCGACTTCCGCAATAATAGGAATATTGTTACCATCAAGTACCTCTAGCAAGACTTCAAAAGGCTTTCTCCCAGTTCCTAAATCGTCATATTGTTCATGTTTGCCTAAAATGATTGCAGCAGCTTTGTCAAAAACGCCATGTAATTTAAGCATAGTAAAGTTTTTCTCGACAACTGCAATGGTTTTGGATGTATCCTCAAGCAATAAAATATCACCTTCTTTTATTTGTGGAAAAAAGGGGGTTCCAATAAAACCGTACATTGTATTGATATTTCCACCTATTAGACGTCCTTCAGCAACACCAGACTGGACCGTAATCCAAGAATTCGGATGTTGTGTTTTTTCAGAAGTTTTTTCTAACCAATTTAGTCGGTCATCTGTCCAAATGGGTGGAACAGGCATATCGTAGGGAATGGATAGAGAATACATAAACAAATTTTTAAAATATTGTTCTGTATATTGCACAAATGGCGGAAATTCACCAAATGTTGAAGCAACAGAAGGACCGTGAAAAACAGGAATTTCTGTCTTTGCATACATTCCAAGTAATATAGCGGTCACATCAGATAAACCTACAAGCATTTTTGGATTTTGACGAAATGCTTGATAATCTAAATAAGGCAACATACTATTAGCATTTGTACCGCCCATTGTCGGTAAAATCATTTTTATTTGAGGATCACGTAGAAGGGCATTGAATTCTTGAGCTCGTTCCTTCGGGGTACCAGAGCGATAAAAATCATCTTTACCTGTTAAAGAACCCTCACGAATGATTAAGCCTAGTGCTTCCAGACGCTTCTTTCCACGTTCATAGCGAGCTTTTGCTGTTACAGTAGCTGGTTTGGAAGGCGAGTATATGCCGATCATATCGCCTTTTTTTAAAGGGGAAAACATAAAATACCTCTTTCTATTTTTTATTAGACAAGGCTATTATACATGATTTTACAATTTATTGGGCTAGAATGATTC
>NZ_DKJS01000025.1:0-19179 GCF_002455205.1 Lysinibacillus sp. UBA6686
CGTTATTTGAATACGGGCTTACGTTAATTACCTACCTTTTGATTATTTTATCATTTAAAGAAATGCGGTGATATCCCCAAGATTTTTTATGGTGATTGTAAAAGACCAGATGCACAATAATCTGTGATCACCTGGCCTTTTTATGCGTGTTCGTTTGTTAAACCTTGACAATAATAGAGTAACATATCATCCTAAACAAATTCTGAACAAATAAAATTATCGTTAAATGATACTAACATTAATTATTTTGATGATGTAAAACAAAGTGAAGCATGATGACATTCACACATATCTTCATTTCTACATATGTATCAATTATTTGTTTCTTATTGAAATCTAAAAGTTCTTTTTCTTTAACATTGATAATTTTTGATAAAGTCTTGGTAGTTAACCTATAATTTGATAACAAATCATTTAAAATTAAGGTTACCCTTTCTTTAGCATCAAAACCTTCAAATCCAAAATTTAACATAGTCAATTTGTTCTCAATATTTTCTTGTTGTTTATTCGTAATATTACCCTTACGATTTAATAAATCTTCCAACTCATTTATAGATAAATCGAATATTTTAGAAAGTTGTTGATGATTGAAGTTAAATTTTTCAGCTAGTTTTTGAATGTCTTCTATAAGATAATCGAATGGTGATGAGTTTGAAACAAAAGATACCTCTACACTATCTCTGAAATCCCCCAAAAATGAACACCTCCGTATCCTAATTAAATATTTGTTCGCTTACTGTACCAATATACACTAAAATCTCATTAAATATATAATTCATACAGTTAAATACCATTTAAAAAGCACATAGCATAGAACTTAGTTTACATGGATTTTAAAAAACTTACCTTTTCTGACTTCATACTAGAATCAAGGAAATTAAATGTGCTTTCAGGAAGTCATAAATCCAGGAAATAACCTTTTCTGAATTAGGTAGAGGGTTAATAAATGGAGAAATTTATTGACGATTGAACTCGTGATATATTTAAATTTATAATTTTTTTATTAGCGGGTGTATTAATTGTAGGAGTTCCCCTTATTTTAATTGCTAAATTTTTCGAGTTGTTTCATTAAATAGATTGTTATTTCATAATAAAACCCTCCACAACTATCGTGGAAGGCAAAAATCTCAAGCACTTATGGACATTTAACCCTCATCTAACTGAACACATAAAATGCAGTTGCTGTTGATTCACTTACCTATAAGAATCATGGGTAGGATGAAATAAATCTTCATCCGCTTTTCTAACAACTGAAAAATGATCCACATTGTAATGGCCATGGAGCGTATTATTATGATGTTTAATAATTTGTTCTGCGCTTAAAACATCATTATCTGTTGTTGAATGTCCATCCCCAACTAAGGTAACGTCCATTCCATTAACAGTTGCGGTTCTTACTGCACTATCAATACAATGTTGCGTGGAGCAGCCCATCACAACAATATGTTCTGTTCCTAGAGATTGGAGGTATTCTAGAAGTTTAGTACCATAGAAGCAATTGGTAGCCATTTTATCAAAGAGTTTTGCATAGCTAGGAACATTTATGCCATTATGGATTTCGAATCCTTCGCCAGTGCCTCCTGCTACGTCAAGATCCCTGATAAATACTATAGGAATATTTGCTTTTGATGCTTTGTCAATGACAAGATTAATATTATGGATTAGCTGATCCTTCTGAAAAACAGCCTTTTCTTCATGATTCCCATCTAATAGGGCTTGTTGGACATCAATAATTACTAATACCTGATTCATCGATTTTCCCCTTTCAAATTGAGGAAAACGCTTTAGTTATCAGTTAAACGTCTTCCCCTTTTATATTCACTAGCATTATTTTTAATTACCATAATATCTCCCCCTAATTTAGATTCTCAAGCAAGTAGAGTTTAACATAATATTCTACTAAAGGGAACTTGCGCTATATCAATTATACCTCGGCATAATTGCGTCCGGAATCGACTTTGTGCTTAGGCCTGCGTGATGCAGGTCAGTTAGCCGTTATCGCATGAATGCGATGATTTTAGGCTAACATCCTTTATTAACTCCTTTTCGATTCGCATTCATCTCAGACCTATAGAGGTGGGAGCTTCTGTATCTGGCGCTACGCTTTCGATACAAAAAACATGTGCTGAAAGAAGTTAAAAGGTATGAAATTCTTGACAAAAATTTTTTTTTATGCAATAATTTACTTTTATAGATTAAATTTATATAATAAGATTCTCCTGGCCAGGGGAATCTTATTTTTTTATAGGAGTGTTTTTAATTGAAGAAAAGTGAATCCAGTTTAACTTCATTAATCGCTGCATTTAGCAGAGCCTATCATAGTCAAAATGATGCTCCCAAAATTTTTGATGACTATTTTGCAAAAGATTTAATCACAAAGCATGAGTTTAATAATATCCAAGAAAATATGGTACAAGGCATACAATTCTTTAATAAAAATATAGCAGAAAAATTAAAGGGAGATTCAGAAGAGCTCCTAAAATGGATAGTCCAAGTACAACTCTCCCCTACTCCATTAGCTCGTGCCGCATATTGCGAAAAAGTTCTATTAAATGAAATTAGATTAGGTGTACTGCAATATGTAATTCTCGGTGCAGGTTTAGATACATTTAGCCTAAGACATCCAGAATTAGATAGCACTTTGGAAATCTTTGAAATAGATCATCCTGCAACCCAGGAATTCAAAAAAAATCGATTAGATTCCGCTAATTTTAAGCTACCTAATAACCTTCATTTTGTACCAATGGATTTTACAAAGGAATTTTCCTATCTGTGTCTAATGGAGAGTGGCTTTAACAACAAAAAAACTTTCGTTAGCCTCTTAGGTGTCTCGTATTATTTAACACAAGAGGAAATCTCAAACTTGCTCAATTATTTGTTTGCAAATTTGCCATCAGGAAGCTCAATTGTAATGGATTATGCAGATGAAAACTTATTTAAAGAAAAAGGAATTTCTGATCGAGTGAGCAATATGGTAAAAATGGCGGCTGCGAGTGGTGAACCTATGAAATCATGCTTTACTTATAGTGAAATGGAATTGCTCTTAGAAAAGTCAAATCATCTACTTATTTATGAGCATGTAACACCTAAAGCTATTCAAAATCTTTATTTCAACAAACGCGAGGATTATCTAACTGCCTTTGAAACGATACATTATATCCATGCAGTGAAAAAATAACGTTATAACAAATTGCAGAAAAGCATATTGGTTTTGAAAAATATTTTGTTAGAAGGTTTTAAGTAATTTCTAGTTAATTTTTATTTCTCAGGCAATTAACTATACAAAAATAGCGTTCTTCTCATATTACTAGTAATGTAAGCTGGTTTAGTCTTACACCTCCGAGCTTTGTTACTATGGGTCACTTATTATTATAAGTGACCCACTTTATTGAAATCTTCTCGAAAGTTAAATTCTTATTCCCCAAAATCCTATGACTACCCTCGATTTTATTACTATCATAATTATGCCTCCAAAATACAAGCCATTTTCTAGATCTGGATATTGATTATTTCTACATAATATTGCTTATCCTTATAAAGATATGAATTCATTATTGTGGTTTAAACTGGAGGTGCCTAACATAAAGTACTCACTATCCCTACTTCTATTCGTTTTTCTCATTCTTTTGTTAGGTGGTTGTTGGAGTAAACGAGAGTTAAATGAATTAGCAATTGTAGCTGCCGTAGGTGTTGATCGAGTAAATGAGCAATATGAAATCTCTGTACAGATTGTAAATCCTGGACAAATAGCATCAAAAAAGGCTACAAGTCAGTCTCCCGTCATCACTTATCATGCTATTGGAAAATCTTTATTTGAGGCTATAAGAAAGCTGACCACTTTAACACCAAGAAAGCCCTACTATTCACATGCGCAAATTATCATTATTGGAGAAGAATTGGCTGAGGAGGGCATGAATAATATATTGGATTTATTTCAAAGAGATCCTGAGGGTAGAAGTGAGTTCAATATTTTAATTGCCCGTGATACAACGGCCAAAGAGGTACTAAGTATTTTAACGCCCTTAGAAGATATCCCTGCTAAGAATATACTAAATGCCCTGAAAAGTTCAGAAAAGGCAATAGGGACAACAGACTCTGTTATTTTAGACGATTTAATCAATTCTTTAAGCGGTAAAGGAAACAGTGCCGTTTTATCCACGATTGAATTACATGGAGACAGCGCAATCGGAAATAATCAAACAAATGTTGAACGCATACAAAATCCTGCAATCCTAAAATTTGGTGATTTTGCTTTATTTAAGGACTACAAGCTAGTAGGCTTTTTAACAATGGCGGAAAGCAAAAGTTATAACTATATGAATAATCATATTAAGAGTACATTTGAAATTTTATCCTGCCCTGAAAAAGGTAAGCTCACTACTGAAGTAACAAATTCAGAAGCTAAAATAACAGGAAGAGTACAGCATGGTCATCCTAAAATTAATATAAAGCTTAAGGTAGAGCAAAATGTAGCAGATGTAAATTGTACGATTGATTTAACAAAACCACAAAACATTACGGCCTTAAATAAAGCAACAAGTGAGGCAATTAAGAAAGGATTAGAGCAAACACTCGACACGCTGCAAAAAACGTACAAAGTAGATGCCCTGCAATTTGCTGAAATCCTTTACCGTCAGGACTATAAGGGCTGGAATAAAATCAAAGATAATTGGGCAACGTTATTTCCTGAAATAGATGTCAAAGTACAGGTCACTGTAAATACACAAGGGATTGGCACTAGTTTAAATAAAGACTTACAAAAGTCTCACTAAAGGCATTTTTAAATAGTACTTTTGTAAAATATCCGCTTCGCTATTAATAAAAATTGGCGAAGCGGCAATCAAGAACGAAAGTGTAAAAGCACCCAAGATTGAAAATTATTGATCACTATATTTAAATGTTTTTATAGAAATTAATAATGAGAAGGCAAGACATAGTAATAAAAGCAATATTGACTCTCCCCAAACGGGATAATTATGATAAAATGCACCTTGAATTCCTCTCAAAAACCATTCGAATGGATTTATCCTACTAATAAATTGGACAATACTTGGCGCTTTTTCCATTGTAAGAAACGCATTACTACATAGTAACATTGGCAACATTATAATATTTGCTGTCATACTTAAATGTCCTTCATTTTTTACAAGACTAGATACAAAAAAGCTTAAAAATACAAAAGCTAATGAAGCAGTTAAAATAACGGGTATCAAATAAAAAAGTGAACTGAAGGTAATTGTAAGTTGATGAACCACTAAAGAAAATAAAAGAATGATATAGGATAGGATAATGGCAATTAATGCCCATGAGCTTGAGACGCTGACAATATATTTCCATAGGGGAAGCGGTGTTGCATGCAATAAATGAAACACCCCTCTTCTTCTTTGTGATAATGCGATAAATGAAGTCGTCATAAATGTGTAAAAGAACACACTTACTGCAATCATCCCCTGTGTATAATTGCCTGCTAGGTTTGGTAAAAAAATTTTTAAAGCAATGATAGCAGTACATGGCATAAATATAGACCAAAACAGTAAATACATATCTTTTAGGCTGGACTTAAGATTCAAAAAGAAAATTGTTTTCATTTTTCTCGCTCCTTACTTCGTTAATTCAAAAAAAAGTTCTTCTAAATGATGTGTTTGGTATTTTTCCATTAAATAACTAGGAGAACCATTTGCAATGATGTTCCCCTGATGCATCATTAAAATCCTGTCAGCTACATTCGTGACCTCCAACATATCATGAGACGAAAATAACACTGTAACACCTTGTTCTTTTAGCCCTCTAATGATTTGTTGAATCTCCTTTTGCCCTCTAGGGTCTAAACCTGCAGAGGGTTCATCTAAAATGACTAGCTTTGGATTGTGCAGAGTTGTCACGATAATTGCTAGCCTTTTCTGCTGCCCTAATGATAGTTTAATAGCCGACACTTTTTTAACTTGCAATAAATCAAAGGCGGCCAGTTTTTCATCCATTTCATTACTGGAAACTGAAATTCCGTAGAATGCGGCAAATAATTTGATATTATCCTCCACTGTGTAACCCTCGAAAAAAGGTGTTGATTGGAGCTGGGTCCCTATTTCCTTTTTAAAATCAGATTTCCAATATTCTATTGTCCCACTATCTTGCGGCACAATACCGAGAAGCATGCTAATTGTAGTTGTTTTTCCGGCACCATTTGAGCCTATGAGTGCAACTATTTCACCTTCTTCAATATCAAAATTTATATGATTGACAACACATCTTGTTTTATAGCATTTTGTTATTTGATTTGCAGAAATTAACTTTGTCATAAATTCTCTCCTTAATTAACATTGTATATTCAACTTTGAATATATGTATAAATTTTAACTCCCTCATGCGAGAGAGTTTTCTTTTTTCATAATATCAATAGCCTGTGTGACAAATTTTAATTGAACATTTACAACTTCTAACATATGATCAAACGCCAGTTGAGTTAAAGCTGGTAGATTCCCTTGCATTGCAAGCCGTTTTGCCTCATATCCAGCTTGAATTGCCTTTTCTTCCTTTTCCAAGATCTTTTTCTGCTTTTCTAAGGCCTCTATCGCTCTTGTTTTAGGAAGCTTGAATGCAAATGATATACCTGAATATAAAGTTGTTGGATACACTACAGAAGAATTTTCAAGTGCCTCAATAATCAATTCTTGCTCATATTCTTTTCCCTTGTCAGTAATTTGGTAGATTGCCTTTTGCCTATGACCTGTAGATTCAATACTAGCTACCTCTATATAACCATCTTTTTCAAGCTTTTTTAAAGCATTATAGATAGAGCCAATTAGCACTCCGCCCCAACGCTCTGCATCATTCATTTCCAGCATTGTTTTAATATCATAGCCAGTCATAGGTTTTAGCCCTAGCATTGCAAGTACTAATAATTTTGTCATAATAATCACCTTTTTATACTCAACGTTGAATAAATTGAATATAACGATTTTTTATTTTTATGTCAATAGGCTTTTATTAAAAGATGCTACTGAAAAAGCAAGAGTACAGACACCACCCCCAATTTAGGACTCTTTATTTCATAAAGATCTAAACTACCACCATTAATTTAGAAACCTGCTATGGTTCGGTAAAGCGATTTGTTCAAATTCGGTAGCCAGTCTATGCAAATTTTTTGTAAGCTCTTCGCCCTTCATGGGTAACCCATGTCCTGTCACTGCAACGGAGGGCTTTAATGCCTCTAATTTTTTGATGGATTCCCAGGCAGCTTGCCAATCCGTCGTAAAATAGCGTGGAGGACCACTTATTTCTTTTTTCTGTAATAAAACCTTATAGAGTGATTCCTGCTTTACCGTAACAAAGGCATCCCCAGCAATCAATGCTCGATCGTCCTCACGGAACAAGGAGATATGTCCAGGTGTATGTCCTGGCGTGTGAATCCAGCGGAATCCATGCATAAATGGTACGCTGCCATCCAATGGTAGTTGCTCAACATGCTCTCCTAAATTAATGGCTTCATTTGGAAAAATGGATGATATTTTCGCAATTAAGCCACCATTCACATTAGGATCTGGTTCAGGGTAATTTTCTTTCCCTGTTAGAAAAGGTAATTCTAAAGCATGCGCATAGACTGGCATACCCCAATGATCGATTAAATCTATGATTGCACCAACATGATCAAAGTGACCATGAGTTAAAATTAATGCCTTCGGTTGACAATTTGCACCGAATCTCTTTTCTGCAACAGAAATAATCTCTTGAGCACTTTTTGGCATACCCGCATCAATTAGAACAAATTCCTGCTTATAAGGATTCCCATAAAGTATAATATTGACAATTTGAACCGTTTGTTGGTAAATATCGGATAGAACTTCAATACCGTCTCCACTCCAAATTGAAGTTGCTGGTATATATTTAAAATCCCCACCATAATTCATATCCTTCTGCATATTAAACCTACTTTCTTCATGAATTGCATACCCTTATTTTCCCTTCAGACAACAAAAATATTGCAAGTAAAAATTGGATAAAATAAAAAATCTGCAAGACCTTAGCGGCTATTTCCACTAAAAATCGAGCAGATTTCTGAAAAGTTTTTAACTATTAATTATTACTTACGAATAGCTTTAAAAGTAACCTATCCACTTTCGAATATACTGAGCTGAATAAGAATTAAGAAAAAGAGTGGATTGCCAATTTAAAACTTAATAACTGAGTGTTACTCTAAAGGTCAAAATGAATATTTTCGCTATTGAAACTACTATCAAAAAACAACTATAGTTATATTCCATTAATTCCTAAAAATGAATTCATGTTGATTATTTTCCTTTTACACTACCAACCAATTATCTAACAATGATTCGAATGATTAACTGGTTAACTATTAAATTAGCTTCACTACCAAATATCATTAAAAAATCATTATAGGTTGACATAAAAAAATTTGAAATATACAATCAAAATTATTAACCGGTTAACAATAATCGAATCACAATAAGGATAGGTGTAACAAATGGATAAAAAAATTGATGCTATTGAAGCTTTGCAACGATTAATTACAGAAAGAGAATCAGCTGACAGAAGAAGAAAACGAATGAATGTAAGTCAGGAAGAAGCAATTGTTTTCGATTGGACACTGACACAATTACACATCGTTGCAGTAATCAAAGAGAAAGGAAAGGCGAATAATATTATGCTTTCTGAAATTTTAAATGTATCTAAACCAGCGATTACAAAAGCAGTAAAGAAGTTATTGGAACATAATATTCTTGAAAAAATACAACAAGAAGATAATAAAAAAGAAGTATATTATTTACTAACAAAATCAGGAGAGATGCTTGCACTTATCCACAATCGATTACATGAGCAGGCAAAAAATCGTTATTTAAGTATCTTTAACAATTTTAATACAACGGAGTTAGAGACAATTATTCGGTTTTTAAACGCTATTACTGAAAACATTAAGTCACATTAAAGCTGTAAAAGGAGAAAGTGTATGTCTCGACTATCTCAAGCGAAAATACTAGCATTGTATTTGTTAAGTATAAGCAGTTTCTTCGCTTCTTTAAATCAAAATATTTATACACCAGTCATTCCACTAATTCGAGATTCTTTTAGCGTATCTATTAATTTGGTGAATTTCACTGTGAGTAGCTTTATTTTTACCATTGCGGTGGTTCAAATCTTTTTAGGAACGGTGATAGATACTAAGAATCAAAAACGGTTGTTAATCTTTAGTTTCATTTTAATTAGTATCTCGACCATTGTTTGCGCATTTACAACCAACTTTTTGCTCTTTATGATTTTTAGGATTGTTCAAGCGATTGGTGCTGGTATTATCCCCTTAGTTACGATAAATATGATTTCACACTTATTTGAAGGGGAAGCAAGAGGGAGCGCAATCGGTACATATCAAATACTGCTTACCCTTGCACCAGCAGTTTCACCAATATTAGGAGGAATATTAGGCGAACATTATGGCTACCAAGGAATTTTTCTATTTCTTTTTCTTATTGCTACCGTATTACTTATGTTTATTATGTATGTTTTTCCTAACAACGAAAAAAATGACCTTCAAGAAAATTCCAGTAACTTTACCCAAACCTATCGAGCTATTTTTTTGAATCGTGTTGGTTCTATTACGATGATTGTAGGCTTTTTTGTCTTTTTTATACACTTTGCCATTCTGGTCTTTTTACCGATATTACTCAACGATCATT
This sequence comes from Lysinibacillus sp. UBA6686, assembly GCF_002455205.1. Lineage (NCBI taxonomy): Bacteria > Bacillati > Bacillota > Bacilli > Caryophanales > Bacillaceae > Lysinibacillus > Lysinibacillus sp. UBA6686. Next base: position 9,687 of record NZ_DKJS01000025.1, read on the forward strand.
ATCATATATCATTACAAAACATTGGATTATTATACTTACCTTTAACTGTTAGTATGATTTTTGGGAGTGTTATCTTTAAAAAAATACAGAAGAAAGTTGCATTGAAGAAGCTGTTTATCACTGTTTTATTTTTCATTCCCTTGTTAATTATTGCCTTTGGTTTTCTGCATACCAAGTCAATTATAGGATTAAGTATCATATTGTTTATGTATGGCTTAACAATTGGGTTTGCACCTCCACTATTTTCAACTATTATAAGTAATGAATATAGCGAACATAGGGGAGCTGCCTTAGGACTGTTTAATTTTATCCGTTACTCAGGTATGGCAATTGGTGGGATGTTTACTGGCTTAAGTGTTGTTCTGCCAAGTACTCTCGTCTTTATTTTTTGTGGAGTTTTGCTTTTTCTTATTTCTCTCTACCAGTATCCTAGTATAAAGAATAGATCTATGTAACAAAAAATTTATATCCTTGTTAATAGTTAACAATAAAAAGTAGAACGTTTCAGACTTGCTCCCTCTTTCCAAATGAGCTCGTACCTCGATCACATAACAAAAAAGCCAAGGATTAAGGTTAATTGAGTACTTTGTCTTAGGTGTGTTGTTGAGGATTGATACATCTCACCCCTTTTTGCAGAAGTACTGGGGGTACCGTCAGGAAAATGCTGATTTACAACGCTAAGCCCTTTTTCCTGACAGTAGCCCTTTATGTTGTTTCAATTTATTTCATTCAATATTCTTATAACCAGGGATATCTTGTTGATATCTTGCAAAAAAATAATATCAGTAAGGTCATTATTATAATCCTTGTTAATGTAAACCACTTCTTTAGATTCAAATTCAGGGCAGTTGTACAAGTCAATCATCGCATGCTTTATTTCCACTATAGTTTAGACCACACTGGCTTTAGGTATGTACTCCTTGTAAATCCAACTACCTTCTAACGTTACTTGCCATTCTGCGTAAGCTGTTCCACTTATGACTACAGAGGCGAACATCCCCTTTTACTAAAAACTGCACCTGCTGTCAATACTTTTTATCAATTGAATCTCCTCTTTCTTTTTTGCTTAAAAATCCAAACAGCCACCTCCCACCTACCTTTATCATAAAAATATTGCAAGTTAAAAACTAGATAAAATAAAAAATCTGCAAGACCTTAGCAGCTATTTCCACTAAAAATCGAGCAGATTTCTTTTTTGTTAATTATTACTTACGAATCGCTTCAAAGGTAACCAATCCACTTTCTATAGAAGGCTTCTTATTATGGATATACTCAGCTGAACAAGTTATGTTAGAAAAACCTATATTTTTCAGTATTTGCTGAAATTCTTCAATTCCATACCATCGCAATGGGAATCTCTGCAGTTCTGTATCTACTAATTTCCCACTCTTCCATTTCTCGTATTTTAAAACAGTAAGAGTGGTTTGATTGATCCAATCCATCTCTATAGATTTACTTTCTAACGCTATTCCCTCGGTGTCTGATAGCTGATAATAGGAGGTAGAAATTTCTCCTGTACGCCAATGTAATGGCAGTAGCAAGTCCACTATTAGACGACCACCGGGAACCAAATGATGATATATACATGTTAATGCATCAATTGCTTCCTTTGATTGCTCAATTAAACAAAATGACCCAGTTGGCATGACCACAGCTTCATATTTGGAAGGCAATGAAAAATTGTTTAAATTACCTTCATAAAGCCTTGCAGGTAATCCTCTTTCTGCACATCGTTTTCGACAAGAGGCTAGCATCTCTGGTGAGTAATCAATACCCTCCGCATCAAAACCCTTCTCTAATAAAGGAATAAGGAAACGACCGGAACCTACCCCTGCTTCTAAAATCTTACCATTCGTTCCTGTTAAACGATGAAGATAATACTCAATATCCCCACTTATGGAATGGCCTACTGGTTTCGTAAAATCATAAAGCTCTGTACTTATTGGACCATAATAACTATACATGTTAATTCCTCCGATTTTATGCGGAAGAATCTAATAAATTTTAGTTCTTCCACACCTCAAATTTGTTTGATAGAAAAATAGAGCTGACTGTCATCATAAATCCCTCGCTTTCAGTAAATATAACAAAATTATACATTTAAATTCGACTGTAATCAACATTAGATTTTAGAATATTTAATTAATGAGAGCTACATTGTCTTGATTTTACTTCCCTTATATTTCTATCAACCATTCGCTCCCATTTTCATTTACAATATTAGCACAAATTATCAAAAGGTAATGTTCGATTGCCGTTATCATTATTGACAGGAAGGGGCTATGATATGGATTATTTTGAAAGAATACAAAACGCTATTGAATATATTGAGGAGCATCTACAAGATGAATTAGTCATTACTGATATATCAGCAAAGGCTTATTTCTCTGCATTCCATTTTCAAAGACTTTTTCAAGCCATTACTGGTTTTTCAGTACAGCAATATAGTAGAAATAGGAGGTTATCTGAGGCAGCCATACTATTAGAAACTACCTCCAACAACATTTTAGACATTGCAATTGCCTTTCAATATAGCTCACAGGAGGCTTTTACGCGTGCTTTTGTCAATTATATTGGTGTGACACCCGCAAAATATCGAAAAGAAAAAAATGTCGTTCCCCTTCAAAGTAAACTGAATTTTTTGGATTATAAAATGAAGGGAGATTTCATCATGAATAAACCAGAAATGATTTATTTACAGAAAAAGCTTATTATTGGATATGAATACCAAACAACCTTACTAGATGAAAAATATTTTATAGATATTCCTAAATTTTACACTGATTTTGGAAAAAATCATTATTATGAGCGAATTCCTCATAAGCTTACTCCCAATCTCGCTTATGGACTATCCACTAACTTTCATGACGATGGACAATTTTCCTTTATTATTGGTGAAGAAGTAACGTGCAATACGGAATCAGTGGACAATGGCTTTGTCAAATTTGATATCCCTGAGGGTAAATATGCGGTATTTTCCATGAAAGGAACTTCAGAGGCAATTCAAAATATACGACGCTATATTTATGGTGTTTGGCTACCAAATTCTAATTATGAAAGAAATGAAGGCCCTGATTTTGAAATAACAGATGTAGTCAATTCAGCTTATCCAAACGATATGAAAATGGAAATTTACATTCCAATTAAAGCGTAACAAAGGAGAGAACATTATGAATTTAACAAAGGTATTTGAGGAATTTCCAATATTACGTTCATCAAAGCTAGAGCTAAAAAAAATTGAGGATCGCCATTTACAGGAGCTATTTAACATTTATGATAATGAAAAAGTATTTGAGTTTTGCGGAATTATTCCAAAGCACAATCTTCAAACTGTTAGTAAAATGATTGGCCATTTTGATAGAGACTATCAGAAGAAAAGCAGAGTAAAATGGGGTATTTTTCAAAAATCTCAGAATGATACATTGGTTGGCATTATTGAAGCAATGGATTTTAATCAGAAAGTGGATATGGTAACAATCGGCTACTATTTAGCTGAGGCGTATTGGGGTAAAGGCATTGCCACTGAAGCTGTACATACGATTGTAAAATATTTATTTGAGGAGGTTGCCATTAATCGGATACAAGCTGAAGTGATGCCACTGAATGAACCGTCAAAAAAGGTACTCCTAAAAAATGGCTTCCTCAAAGAAGGACTAATAAGACAGGCTTCACTTTGGTCTGGTAAAGGTATAGTAGATTTGGAAATATACAGTTATCTTAAAGAGGACTATGGTGCCAGCAAATAAATTTCTTACAGACTAGAGCACTTGATGGTTCTAGTCTTTTTTATTAAATAGCTATTTTTAGTTTTCCCCCATTTTCAAAAAGTAAAATCCTAAATGGACTTTGTACCAGTTCTACGTTGCCTTCATATCATAGACTAATTATAGAACTGGTAACAGCAAATATTCCAACAATAAGGGAGAACATAAGGTATGGAAGATAAGCGTTATCTTGATCGTATCAATTGGAATTTTGACAACTATCATAAATTTGATAAATGTTACTGTCAATCCAAAACATATTATTGTAATCATGACAAAGGCTCTACAGAAGATAATGAATTTGATGAAGCCGATACTTATAACATAAAATATTATAATTCTAAGGATGTTAAGCAAAAACAGAGAAATGACAACCTGAATAATCATCATGGTCAAGAAATAAATAATTGCAAGAACTGTCCTTGTCATCTTTTACAATGTCTTGATCCTGGAACATTGGTAGACGTTTTTCTTGCAAAAGGTGGTAATTTTTTAAATGTTTACTTCTTGTATTTCGATAAACCAACTAGCTGTGCGTACTTCCTTCAAATAGGAGCAGCAGCTATGCCTATTATAATAGATTGTGAAAGAATTGAGGCTATTCGTAAAATTTAAGGTGGACTAAGTAGGCTCTTCCAAATGAGCTTTATGCCAAAGTGATGTTGGTCTCCAAGGCGTTTTCAAGGAGGGAAAAATCGGTTTAATCTAATGAAAGTATTCTATAAAAAAATGACCAGTTATTCTCATTCTTTAGAGAATAACTGGTTTTTAGTAATCCATTATTTATTATTAATCCAACTGATTAACTCTCTATCAAAAGTTTCAGGTTCTTCATACATTGGATTATGACCACTCTTTTCAAAAATAACCTTTTTGACATTTTTGTCTAGTCCATCTAATGAATCCCAAAGCGAAACAGGCGCAACTAAGTAATCATATCTACCTAACCCTACAAGAACAGGTTTTTCAACATCAGCCAATAAGTGAATCAAATTGCGTTCGGCAAATGCTACTCCCCAAAGATAATCAATGATTTGCATATTTGTATAGACGCCTTCCCACATATCTGTAGCATCAAATGTGTAATCATAGAAACTATGTGCTCCCATTCGAAGACACATATGCACAAAGCGTCTTTCAGGGTCTTTGCGAATATCATTTTCTAAAAAAGCAATATCATGCTCAAATTGTCTTTTTCGCTCAGGACCTGCTGTCTCGTTAAAATAAGAAAAGCTTTGCTGCTGCCTTTCTTGACTATTTGTTGGTGCAGAATTCAATAGGATAACTTTGTCAATATATTGAGGATATTTTTTAGCATAGGCCAAGGCCATAAATGCATGTCCAGAATGACCTAAAATAATGAAATTCTCTAGCTTGAGAAATTTTCTCGCAGTTTCAATATCTTCTACAATTTTATCTAATGTATAATCCTCTTGTTTTAGTTCTCGAGGTGATTTCACAAATCCTCGGTGATCTAAAAAATAAAATTGAAAATGTTTATAGAGATTTTCAGAGAATAAGCGAGGGTAATAAACACTACTGCCAATTACCACTATTTTCTTCCCTTGTCCCTTTACACTATATGTTAAATCGAAGCCTTCACAATTGATGTTATTCATACTAATAGTCCTCTTTTCTAATTGTTTTAGAAGAGCTATTATGAAACTCTTCCTTCTATCACTCCCTTTCGATTTTACATTCCCGTGTCTTTTCCATTGAACGTTCAAGCATTCATGCTCACCTCAAGCATTTTTTATATCTATTATACCATTTAATCATGACAAGCTATAAATGATTTTCCAGATGCCGAGCATTTAAAGATTTTCTATGCTATGACGCTCTATAACTTAAAGGATCATTCAAAATCAATGGAAATATTATTAAATACTCTCTTAACCACTTCGAATCATGAAGGTGTAAAAGCATACAGCAAAGCCATTAAGTTTTATAGTGATAAACTTGATCAAATATTTAAGTAACCAATAATGCATAAAAGATCAGGTCACAATATGTAAACCTGATCTTCTTCTAATTAGTTCGCAATCTTTGTCTTTCTTGATAAAGTAGCTACAAATAAAAATGAAATTATACCACTCAGGAAAAACAAATAACTTAATGGTATTAAAAAGAAATTTCTTTCCACAATTGTTCCATCTGCCATTAATTCATCTCCAATTAATCCCTTTGTAACTAAACATAAAATCCCTAAACAAATTGGCAAAGTAGCAAATATATATTTTTTCATCCTTTATCCTCCGTTGAGCTTTTGCTCCTCTATCAAATAGTAAACCAAAATTGAAATCTGTTTTTAACACTTGCTATTGGTATAGTAACTGCACTTACATTCTAAGTCAATATTTTTTTATCGAAAAACAATAAATAAATATTGTATTGCCCCTTTCGTTTAATCCATAAATTCGCATGATAAAATAAGAACATGCATTCCCCCTCTTTTAACTATTTTTACGTGAATTGATTTTTTATATTTAATTTGTATGGCGCGAGTGTAAATATATAATTTAATAATTATAATGTCGGATAATCTGTAATATTAATAAAAATTACGGCTGCTAATTAAAGCAACCGTCGGTGTAATAAAACTCACTTTTCTCTGATTAAAGTTACAATTATTTCTATATTGCCTTAGAAGCTTGTTGAATTAGTGCGGCTACCATTTTATCCATCTGTGCAAATCGATCATCCTTTGTTTGACCATTTGCATAGCGATAGTAAATTTGCTGACAAATTACAGCTAATTTAAAGTAGGCAAATGTAATGTAATAATCTATAGCAGAGACATCACGTCCACTTTTCTCTGCATAACGCTGTATAAATTCCTGACGTGTATAAAAACCTGGCAAAATCGTTACTGGTGGTTCTCCTAATGCGTATAATAGCATTTTAGGATCATCTGCATGCATCCAGTAGCTCATTGCCACGCCTAAATCAGCTAATGGGTCCCCTACTGTCGTCATTTCCCAATCAAAAAGTCCAATCATTTCAGAAAAGTCATTGGAAAACATAGCATTATTCAGCTTGTAATCATAATGAATAATCGTTGCCTCACTGTTAGTAGGAATATGCTTCTTTAACCATGTTGTCAACGCTTCAACCTCAGCATACTGTGCTGTTTTTGCTTTGTCATAGCGTTCGATCCAGCCCTGTACCTGCCGCTCCATAAATCCGTCTGGCTTGACCATTTCCTTAAGCTTTGTCTCCTGATATGGGATTGCATGAAGTGCTACCAGTGAATCAACCATCTTTTCAGATATCTGGCGTGCTAGTTGCTCGTTATGCTCAATGCCTTTAGGAAAATGTGTGTCTAGCACGATGCCCTTCTTCCGTTCCATTAAGAAAAAATCACTGCCAATAATTTCTCGGTCTTCAACGTAAACAAACGGCTCCGGAACAGCAGCTAAAAATGGATGCAAGGCAGATAAAATCGTAAATTCACGTTTCATGTCATGTGCTTTTTTGGCGACTGGTCCATGTGGAGGTCGACGAAGAACGACTTCAAAATCACCTACTTTTAGGCAATAGGTCAAATTTGAATGGCCTGCACTAAATTGTGAAATTTCCAGAATGCCTTCTGGTAAATCTGGAAATTGCCTTTTTAAAAATGACTGTAATTTCACTTCATCAAGACGTTCACTTGCCCTTACTTGTATCGTATCCATCCAAACCCTCCTTTAAATAATTGAGCTCATGCCACCATCTACAACAATAACATCTCCTGTTACATAATCTGAGGCAGCTGCCGCTAAAAATAACGCAACACCTTTTAAATCATTCTCAGAGCCTAAACGCTTTAATGGTGTGGCACTCATTAAATACTCTTGTCCACGTTCAATTAAAACATTTGACATTTTTGTTGGGAAGAATCCTGGTGCAATCGCATTCACATTGACGCCATATGACCCCCATTTTACGGCTAAATCCTTTGTTAAGGTAATAACGGCTCCCTTACTCGCGTTATAGCCAATAGTATCCATAAAATCTGGTAATGTACCGCCTAACCCTGCAATTGAGGCGATATTAATAATTTTGCCACTTTTTTGTGCCAGCATTTTTTTGCCAACTGCTTGACTCATTAAAAATGTACCGTTTACGTTAACATCAAATACTTTTTGCCAAGCCTCATATGGCATTTCAACAGCAGGAGTTCCCCAAGACGCTCCACTATTATTTACTAAAATATCAATATTGCCGAATGTATCGATAGTTTTTGATACCACGTTTGCTACATCGTCTGATTTTGTTACATCGCAGGCAAGAGCCAAGGTTTGTACACCTAATTTCGCTAGCTCTGCCGCTACCTCTTCACATGCCTCTACCTTTCGTGAGCACAGCACTACATTGGCACCAGCCTCTGCAAAACCTTGTGCAATTTGAGCACCTAATCCACGTCCTCCGCCTGTTACGATGGCTGTCTTTCCCTTTAGACTGAATAAGTCCAGTACCGTCATTTCACCAGCTCCTCTAATTTTTTAGCATGTTTTTTCAGCTCCAACTTAGCAACGGTATTGCGATGCACCTCATCTGGTCCATCCGCTAAACGCAATGTACGAGAATTGGCCCACTGTGCAGCAAGTGTTGTATCAGGTCCAACTCCGGCAGCACCAAATGCCTGAATAGCTCGATCAATAACTCTTAAAGCCATATTTGGTGCAACCACCTTAATCATGGCAATTTCTGCTTTTGCTTCTTTATTACCCACTGTGTCCATCATATATGCTGCCTTTAGTGTTAACAATCTCGCCTGCTCGATATCGATACGGGACTCGGCAATCCGCTCACGTATCACACCTTGATCTGCAAGTGGTCGATGAAAGGCCCGTCGCTCTTGCACACGTATACACATTTCCTCTAATGCTCGTTCAGCAGCCCCAATAAGACGCATACAATGATGGATTCGACCGGGACCTAATCTTCCTTGTGCAATGGCAAAACCCTTTCCTTCCCCCCATAATATATTGTCCACAGGTACGCGAACATTCGTGAACGTCACCTCCCCATGTCCTTCTGGTGCATGGTCATAGCCAAAAGCCGTTAGCATGCGCTCTATTTTTACTCCAGGTGTGTCCATAGGAACGAGAATCATTGATTGTTGCTCATGGATAGGTGCTTCAGTGTCTTTATGTTTCCCCATAAAGATCGCGACTTTACAACGCGGATCTCCAGCACCTGTTGTCCACCACTTATGCCCGTTTAAGATGTAAAAATCCCCATCACGTTCAATGCTTGCCTCAATATTAGTCGCATCGCTTGACGCAACTGCTGGTTCTGTCATGGCAAAGCAGGAACGTATTTCTCCACGTAATAACGGTTCTAGCCACTGTTTTTTCTGCTGTTCTGAGCCATAGCGCACAAGCACCTCCATATTGCCTGTATCAGGTGCATTACAGTTAAAAACCTCTGGTGCAAGTAAAGAGCGTCCCATAATTTCACATAAAGGCGCATACTCTAAATTTGTTAAGCCTGCCCCATATTCACTATCTGGCAAAAATAAATTCCATAAGCCTGCATCCTTTGCTTTTTGCTTTAGCTCTTCCATTATTGGTGGAATTGCGCCCCAACGATCCTCCATTGCATCAACCTGTGCTGCATACACTGCCTCATTTGGATAAATGTACTGCTCCATAAAATTAGTCAGCCGTGCCTGTAAATCTACTACCTTTTCACTATAAGAAAAATTCATAGAAAAGCCCCCCTTTGTTTGAACATCACAA
>NZ_DKJS01000025.1:19272-31262 GCF_002455205.1 Lysinibacillus sp. UBA6686
ATTCCTTTGAAAATCCGTGACAACCTGAAGATAAAAAATGAATGAATGTTCATTTTATTTCTTACATTAAATGTTACCGCTATATTTCCTGTAAATCAATCATCTATTTCAGAAAAATTTGAATGATAGAGAAAATTTGGTCATGAATCAGCATTTTTGATAGGTAGGGAAATTTTCAAAACAAAAACATTATTATTAGTGATTAGGACTCAAAAAATTGCACTATATTTGCTAATAAGTGACGAATGGCAAGAGGTAAATGACGATTTTTTAGAGATACTAAATACACATTGCGCCGTAAATTTGGACCATCTATTTCTTTTTGTACAATAGTTTTTGCGGTAGGACCTTGTAAGTAATTTTCCGGTAAGATTGTAATCCCTAAATTTTCTCGAACAAGCGATACAGCCGTTTCAAAACGTTCAATTTCATATTGAATATTCATCTTTACGTTAGCCTGCTCGAACGCACTTAAAATATCAAGCCTCGTTTGAAAACCTTCTGTACTAATGATAAATGGTTCGTTGCATAAATCAGCAAACGTCAGTCGATCCTTTTCTGCTAATGGATGATTTAATGGTAAAACAGCAACAAGACGCTCTTCATATAAGTTCTGAACTTCAAGCTCGTCATCATCCATCCGCTGATTAGTAATAATTACATGTGTTTTATAGCTTTTTAGTGATTTTTTAACCCGCTTACTGCCTAAAATATCTACTAAATGAATCATCATTTGTGGATAGTCACTTTTATAGTTTGCAATAACTTTTGGTAGCCAATGCTTGATGGATTCCATCACACCTATCGTCACTTCACTTGTACCATGCACAATCACTTCATCCATTTCTATTTTTAAAATTTCCATATTTTTCAAAATTGCTTTTGCTCGTTCATATAAAAGTTCACCTGCTTCTGTTAGTTGGAGATTTCTTGTATTTCTTTTCAATAAGGGTGAGCCAATCTCTTGCTCTAATTTCTTAATGGCATTGCTTAAGGAAGGCTGCGAAATATGCAATTTCTCTGCTGCCTTTGAAAAATTCATTTGCTCTGTAACAGCAATAAAATATTGTAACTGTTTTAAATCCAACATAAAACCACTCCTATTTATAGTTAAAAACTATAGATTAATAATAATTATATATTAGTAATTATAATTATGTGAATATATAATAAATTTACAACATTATTTACACTACAATAATATTGGAAATGGGGTTAAAAGGGTTATGTATGCAATGACAGATCAAAAACAATGGGAAGGCCGTATAGATTCCACTACTAATACGAGTAGTTTTCGTTTACATCAAAAGGTAAAAAGAATTCCGATTAATGATGTAAGCGCTTCAGATTATCAGCATGCTGCTATTGTTGGCTTTATTTGTGATGAGGGTGTACGCCGCAACCAAGGTCGAATAGGGGCGGCAAGTGGACCAAACGCTTTACGTGCCGCATTAGCTAGCCTACCTTGGACTTTCACTGAGGAACAGCAAGTAATTGATGTAGGCAATATTCTGTGCCTCAATCATGCATTAGAGGATGCACAAAGTGAGCTAGGTGGAATTGTTCAAACACTACTCACTAAAAAATGTCAATGTGTTGTGCTTGGTGGTGGGCATGAGACATTATATGGTCACTATTTAGGAGTTCGTGCAGCATTGCCAAAGGATGCCAAAATCGGCATCGTCAATATCGATGCACATTTTGACTTACGACCTTATGATGAACAGCCATCTTCTGGTACCATGTTCCGTCAAATTTTAGAGCAAGATCCATATACTGATTATTTGGTCCTTGGCATTCAGCGCTATGGCAATACTAATGAGCTATTTGAAAAAGCAGATGAATTACATGTGAAATATATATTAGAAGAAAATATGACTGCTGAAAATAAAGTGCAAATTCTCAATGATCTTCAGCACTACATGGATAATCATGATTATGTGCTGTTAACGCTATGTATGGATGTGCTAAATGCTGCCTTTGCACCAGGTGTTAGTGCGCCCTCTCCGTTTGGGCTTGACACAACAACTGTACGCACAATACTGCAAAAGGTAACATCACATCCAAAGACACATTCTTTTGATATTTGTGAGGTAAATCCTTCTCTTGATGAGAACGGACGCACAGTTAAATTAGGTGCTTATTTTGTCTATGAAGCACTAAATAACTTATTGAAGGGGCAAGGTTCATGATCGAATTTAATCAAATTACAACTATCTTTTTAGCAGCTGCCCTATTAGGTTTAGGTAGCTGGCTAATAAGCAGAATCAGCTTTTTAAAACGTTTTTGCATTCCAGCACCAGTTGTTGGGGGCTTATTATTTGCCGCATTAGCAACTATTTTAAAGACAACTGGTACCTTAGAAATTTCTCTTGATACATCTTTGCAAAGTCTATTTATGATTACCTTCTTCACAACAATCGGCTTAGGCGCAAGCTTTAAACTAGTGAAGCTAGGTGGTAAGTTATTGATAATCTACTGGTTAGCGTGTGGCTTCCTTGCACTGATGCAAAATGTGATTGGTGTATCTCTTGCATCCCTAATGGGCATCCATCCATTAATTGGTATGATGGCGGGTGCTGTCTCTATGGAAGGTGGGCATGGTGCAGCGGCAGCGTTTGGACAAACATTAGAAGACTTAGGTATTTCTTCTGCCATGACAATTGGTGCAGCAGCAGCTACATGTGGATTAGTTGCTGGTGGCTTAATTGGTGGCCCTATTGTGAAGTACTTAGTTGGTAAGTATAATTTAACTCCTGATGAACAAGAAACAGAAGAAATAGATTATGAAAATAAACATGAGCAAATTACATCTAATTCATTCTTTTCACAGGTAATAATCATTACATTTTGTATGGCTGTAGGTACGTATGTTGGAACATTGTTCTCAGAGGCGACAGGCTTTGTATTACCGGGCTATGTAGGTGCCATGTTTGTTGCGGTAATCGTACGTAATATTATGGATAAAGTAAAGCCAGCAGCGATTAATATGAAAAGCATTTCTTTAATCGGTGATGTGACATTAGGTATTTTCCTTTCAATGGCACTCATGAGCATTAAATTATGGGAAATTGCCGATTTAGCACTTCCACTATTTATTATTGTGTTCGCACAAGTCTTCTTTATCGTTGTATTCAGTACTTTTGTATTATTTAAATTACTTGGGAAAAATTACGATGCGGCGGTTATGGTTGCAGGCTTTGCAGGTCATGGTTTAGGAGCAACACCAAATGCAATGGCTAATATGTCAGCTGTTGTCCAACGCTTCGGTCCATCGAAAAAAGCATTTCTTGTTGTACCAATCGTTGGGGCATTTTTAATCGATGTCTTTGGTATACCAATCATTATCACAACGATTAATTTATTTAAATAATGAAAGAGCCGTGCAATCGTCTATTTTGACAGATTGCACGGCTCTTTTATTGGGCTTTTATTATTGTAATATTTCACTAACAGTAACAAATTCGTAGCCTTGCTTTTGCAAGTAAAGAATAACGTTTTCGAGACCGTTTGCTGTTGATTGATGAATATCATGCATTAAAATAATGCTTCCATCTTTCACTGATGCTTTAACATACGCTAAAATCTTATCAGCGTTGCGATGCTTCCAATCAAGTGTATCGATTGACCATAAAATGGAGGGCATTGTTATTACAGAACGAACTTGCTCATTCGTGGCACCATAGGGTGGACGGAAAACTGTTGGGTACTGTCCAATTGCTGCATAAATAGCATTACTTGTTCGATCCACCTCTTGCTTGACACTTCCTGCTGATAAGTTGGTTAATTTAGAATGATTCCATGTATGATTCCCTACTTCATGTCCTGCATCATAAATTTTTTCCACTAATGCAGCATTTTTAGTAACGTTTTTACCAACCATAAAAAAGGTTGCATGTGCATCGTATTTTTTTAGTATTGCTAAAATTTGTGGCGTAACCTTTGCATCTGGACCATCATCAAATGTTAATGCTACTCGTTTCTTTTCCCCTTTTGCTACTTGAACACCTTTATTATAGACTTTATTATCTAGCTTTTTAATGTCCACTAGCTCTGAAGCCTTGACATAACCTTTTAGTGTATCTGTTTCTACATAGGACCAGCCAGCAAGTATTGTATATTGCTGCACTTCTGTTTTATTTGCAATTGTACCAAGCACTTCACCAATAGGACTAGCTGTTAAACGAAGGGTAGCTCCATTTTTAGCATTTACTTGCTTTTTAATTACAACTGGCTTCTTTAAAGAATTCGTTGCTACATAGCCCATTTCCTGACCATATTGGACAAAGGACCAACCTCCGGGTGCTGATCCGTATACATAAATTAGGCTATTTTCATAAAGCTGCCCTGTTTTTTGTGAACTAGGACTAGGATATGTAAATAAAGATGTTCCACCCTTATTAGCTACTATATACTTTTCAGATGTCAGACTTGCTAATGCTGTCTTTTCTACGTAGCCCTCCAGCTGTTGCCCTTTAATGGTTGCCCATTCCCCACTTATAGATACAACTTTTACATAGCTACCCTTTGCTATCTGACCGATTACGGCACTATCTATAGAAGGTTCAACATATACAGCTGAGTCTTTGGTTATTTGCTGGATTGGTGATGCACCCTCCGCATTTGCATCTGCTACAAATAGAAAGCTAATTAAACATGTCAAAAAAATAGCATAGGGTAAAAGCTTTTTCATTGTTTCCACCGTCCTTTATTATCATAGATGTCATTTCACATGCGTGTTTGTTCTGAAAAACAGAGATTTCTACTTACATGATAGAATAATAGATTATACCAAAAAATAGTAAAAATCAACTAGTTTTTGTAATTGAAAATTTCTTCATCAATATGCTTTGGTAGCTGGGATCAACTGCATATTGTTGAATAGTTTGTTCATGTTTTGTTAAAAATTCTTCAACGATTTCTTCCTCAAAAAAATCATTTCCATGTGGTAACGTCGGGAAAAGAGACTCCATTTCAGTTATCAACTCATCTCTAGGAACCTCATATAATTCTCCATCGATTTCAAAGCCATAGCCCTGTGCATTTGGAACTAAAATTGCACCTATCATTGCATTATAAACCAATGCTTTCTCTTTTGATGTGGAAGAAGAAAACCAACTATTTAAAGCCTCATTGTCATTTCGATAAATGACACGTAATACCTCCCCTCTTAAATCAAAATGGTCAACTGTATCCCCATGCATGAATACAGTATTTGCTATTTTACTGACCTTCATATGATCCCCCACATATGTGCCGATAAAAGGCTCCCAAGCAGCCTTCTCTTTTTCCGGTGCCTGTGTGGTGCATCCTACTAATAAGACGATTGTTAGGATTAAAAAAGTTGCTAATTTTTTCATGTTTTTTTCCTCCTATAGTGCTTCATAGGCTGTTAGGGCATCTTCAATATGCTGTGGTGGCGTCCATGCTTGCCCTGCTGCATTCGTTGTAATGAAGAGATAACGCTTACCATTTTTTTCGATAATAGATGCTAAGCAAAGACCCGCTTCAGGCGTGTAGCCCGTTTTCCCTCCTACGATTGCCCCATCTGCTCCCGCTATTTTCATCAAAAGCGAACTCGATATTGTCAGTTCATTTGGGACATGTGTTATATAGCTTTTTGAGGTTAAAATTTGATAAAAGGTTGGATTTTCAATAGCATAACGAAATAATTTACTAAGATCACGCACACTTGAAACATGGGCGTCATCATGTAGTCCGCTGGCATTAACAAAATGTGTATTATCCATCCCCAATTCCTGTGCCTTATTATTCATAAGTGTCACAAAAGCTTCCTCACTGCCTGCAATAGCATCTGCCAATGTTCCTGTAGCATCTGCTCCAGAGGCTAGCAGTGTACCATATAATAAATCCTCCATCGTTACAAAATCACCTGCCTTAAACCCAGCCATAGAAGCATTTTGTGCAGTAAATTTTGTAATGGTTTGTGGTTCAACAATGGTTTGCTTTTGAAGATTGACACTCCCCTCAATAGCCACAATTGCTGTCATAATTTTCGTTAATGAGGCTGGATATATAATGGCATCTGCATTTTTTTCATATAGGACATCCCCTTTTTCGTTCAGCAGCAAAGCATTTTTACTATGT
Organism: Lysinibacillus sp. UBA6686; assembly: GCF_002455205.1. NCBI lineage: Bacteria > Bacillati > Bacillota > Bacilli > Caryophanales > Bacillaceae > Lysinibacillus > Lysinibacillus sp. UBA6686. Next base: position 25,381 of record NZ_DKJS01000025.1, read on the forward strand.
AATGTAGGTAGCTCTATTTGTGCATTTTCAGAAGTGTTATCAAGATAATAAAAAAGGAAAGCTGCCACACAGATACAACAAAATAAGACAAATTTTTTCATAAAAAAACGCCCCCCACACATTATAATAGGGGGCAATTCTGAATATTCCTGTAGGTAATTTATGAAGAATTTCTTAAGATACGACCTAATCAATTTCGCCTTGGCGTAATTGCGTCCGGATTTAGACTGAGTTCCGCTATTTCAGTAGGTGCTTGGACACCCACTGAAAAGGAACCCAAACCGCATTCATCTTACCACCTGTAGCGGTGGGAGTCTTCTGCTTAATGAAGATAAAAATCATCAAAATCTGAATAGATCGTGGTAATGGTGTTATTTGATAATTTAAAGAACATATCCTGTGATACTGCTAGCTTTAAGGCATCTTCCCTTCCTAAGCCAGCATAAAGCCCACGTAAAATTCGTCCTGTTAAGCCATGTGAAATCGCGATTACTTTTGGTTCGCGCTGTATCTCCTCTAGCCAATCACTTATTCTACTTGTAACAGCTTCATAGGTTTCCCCATCTGGTGCATGAAAATACCAGCTATAAATGTCTCCTTTGTGAAAGCGTTTTGGCCAAGTACTTTCAATTTCAGACGTTGTTAATCCTGCCCATTGACCAACAGCAACTTCAGCTAATCGTTTGTCCTGCTGAACATTTTGAACATCATATCCTATTGTTTCACAGATAATCGCAGCACTTTGCATGGCTCTTCCCAATGGGCTCGATACAATTTTCCACTCTTGAGGATTGCCAATGATACTTTTTAGCATACATGCATTTTGCTGTACTTGCTGAATGCCAGCTTCAGTTAAAGGTGAATCAAGCTCACCTTGGTAACGACCCTGTAAATTAAATTCTGTTTCACCATGGCGAAATAGGTAAATCGTTTGACTCATTCTGATTTCCTCCTATGTATTCTTAAAATAACAGAATAATATAGGTTAAGCCCAAGAACAAGCATAAAGGACTGTATATCCAAGTATCATATCGAGCAAACTGAGAATGCTTTATTTTCTTAAAAAATCCTAGATAGTTAAAATCACCAATAGCTCGAATCATAAAAACGGTAGCACATACGATACTTCCAATCTTAGTAAGAGCACTTGTCTGAAGGCTCTCTAAGTAACCTGCTTGAAAAATTAACATGAAACTAGCCAGCAAAATAAGAACAGCAACAAGTATGGTCCCAAGCTTTCTTGGCTTAAAAATAGGCTGTTGTTCTCCCTTTTTTATCGGAATGACTGCTGCTGTTCCCCATCGACCTCCAAAAGCCCAATAAATATGAAGCACACTGATAAACCACAGAAGACCAATTGCTATAAATGTTATTACTGTTGTCATGGTTGCCTTCCTCTCCTCCATCATAACTTAACAAAACATACACTACCGTATGTTATAGTGTAAAAGTAGTCCCTAATAAGGGTTTACACCATATTAGGGACCTTAGTGAATATGCATTAATAATCTTAGCATTTTTTCTATCTCAAAATGGGGATTTGCTTCAAACCTTGTCATCCACCCCACATACGTCAAATAGGCAAGTCTTGCGCGATCTAATGATTCAACATCATCCATGCCCATTTTTCGATATAATTTTGCCACACAAGCAATTCTCTGCTCTTCAATCTCGACTAATCTTGCTGCAACAGCCAAATCATATTTAGCCCATGCATAAATGCCAATCTCTATTTTTTTATCTCTGCTAAAGCTAATACGTAGCAGCTGTTCCAACGTAGCCTGCTCCTGCTCCATACTTTGAACAATCTGCTTTGTTGCATGTATTTCCCAATAATCGAGCATTGCATCCAACAGCTCTTGATGATCACGAAAATAATGGTAAAAGCTACCTTTGCTAATCTTAAGTAAGCGGGCAAGTGCTTCGATTCGAACTTTATGTATTCCTGCATCAGCTAGTTGTTGTAATCCAGCCTTAATCCAATCTTCCCTTGTTAATTGCATAGTCATTTCTCCATAAAAATACGATAGCGTATGTTTTGTGTTAGATTACTACTTTTCTTATTACTTGTCAATTATTCAGTTGGTTTGTTTTTTTGAATTTTAATGTTGTTATTGACTGTAATATTGATTGTCAATACTCTTGGTAAAATACAGGCACCTACTAAAATGATCATCATAAGCTTTTTCATCTGTCATCCCCTTTTTTATTTTAATTGACCAAAGTACCTTGCCATAAGCACTTTGGTCATTACCATTATCAAAATGTATTATCAAATAGATTTTCTGTAATACCGAGTAAAATATCATCCTCTGCAAATGTCATAAGCTCTTGCTTGGTAATATTGTTTTGCTGAATTAGTCGATTTGATTGGATAGTTACTAGCTTTTCGAATAAATTTCGAATATATCGCCCATTTGAAAAATTAGGAATCGACTCAATCGGAATTTTTTGAAGTTGATCTCTCATATGGTTTGCAAATGCTTCTTCATATTGATAATCATTGTTTTTACATAGCATAGCAAAAATATCATAAAGTTCCTCTGTGCTAAAATTATCAAATTGTACAAAATGATTAAAGCGTGATTTAAAGCCTGGGTTAGCTAATAGAAATTCCTCCATCAGCTCTGTATATCCCGCTACAATAACGACTAAATCATCCCGTAGATCCTCCATTGCCTTTAATAGGCTATCAATTGCTTCCTTCCCAAATGCATCTTGTTTATCATTAACCAGTGAATAGGCCTCATCGATAAAAAGCACGCCACCTTTTGCCTTATTGACTACTTCCTGTACCTTTAGAGCTGTCTGACCAACATAACCTGCAACTAAGCCCGCGCGATCTGTTTCTACAAAATGGCCGCTTGAAAGAACGCCGAGATGCTTATAGATTTGACCAATAATTCGAGCAACTGTTGTTTTCCCTGTACCAGGATTACCAGAGAAGACAAGATGATAAGTTATTGGGAAGCTTGTTAATCCATGATCGACACGTAAGCTTTGAATTTTAATAAAGTTAATGAGGTTATGTAATTCCTTCTTAGCATTTGGAAGTCCAACAAGATTATCTAATTGCTGTTGTAATTTCTCAATTTCTCGCTCAATTTCCGGTGTTATCCGTAACCGTTCACCATTAATAAACTCACCGCTATAAATAATCTTGCCATTTTCATTAAAATAATCTCCGCGGCCATGCTTTTCTCCATTTACAAGCTCGCCGATATAGCACGCCTGTCCACTAGCATAATAAAGAGTACCATGCCCTGTCATAGCATCCTCTTTAAATTGGCCCTCCGCCTCAAGCACACCTAGTCTTGAGTAAATCTTTCCCTTGCCATGCTTTGTATCCTCAAAGAAATACCCTTCGTATTGAAGTGTAGATACCCCACTCGCAAGCTCCTCTGCACTTGGTGTCTCAGGTGCATAGTAAAGCTTTCCTGCCCCCTGCATATGATTCCATATAAAATCACCTTCATATTGTAAAAAGCCGTTTGGATAATATTGTTTCCCTTTTCCTTTCTTCATGCCATGGACAAAATCGCCTTCATATTGCGGCTGATCTAAATGGGGATACTGTGCTCGTAACTCCAGAAATGGAGCAATCAAATCTTCCTCATAATATAAAATTCCATAACCATCCATTAAATCATTACGAAAATGACCCTCGTAATAAATATGTCCATCTTTATATAAAATGCCATTTCCTTGCTTTTTGTTTTGAATAAATTCACCTTGGTAAATCATTTGACCTTTTAAATACATAATGCCATTTCCCTGCTTCATGTGATTGGCAAATTCACCTTCAAATAATAGTTCCCCGTCTTGATCGAATAATGTCCCCTTACCATCATAAATGTCATGTCCAAAATCGTTTTTTTTCACACCACCACGATACATTACTGTGCCGTCAGGATAATATAGCTCTTTTTCTTCATAATTATGTGTCATTTTATTGCCATCCTTTATCAATTCAGTATATGCTCAATTATAGCGTGGAAAAGTGTACATTTGTGTGAATTTTTTGAATTTAAGGAGTTTTTACATGAAAAAAAGATACAAACTACTAATAGGTATCCTTCTACCTCTTATCATCCTTTTCGTTTCAACATTATTAATAACAAGAGATTCAACTTTCGATAAGGAGGTAATAGAACGACTTGATATTGAGCAAGTAAATGAAATCGAAATTATTCGTGGCTCAGATGAAAAATCCATTACGATAACCGATGCCTCTCTTATTCATCAAATTATGGAACAATTTAACGGCCAATCACTTCGTAAAATACGCTTCAATAAATCTGAAGATGACGAGGTTTATTGGTTAACGTTACACATAAATGATCAACGTGAAATAGGCTTACGCTTAGATAATTCGAAGAATTTACTTGTTTATTTATATGAAGAAAACTATATGAAAGATTACAAATTTTTAGGGGATTTACAGTTAAATTTTATTGAAGAACTATTTCAATAATTATTGTAAATATCTAAATCCGCTTCGTCTTTTAGAAGATTTAGCGGATTTTTTCCTTTCGATGAGTGTTGAATTATATATAACGATAATTTTGCTGCATTGAATGAATGGTTTCAATCATTTCCTCTCTTAGCTCAATTGGCTCTATTACTTCAATATTCGCGCCTTGACTAAGCAGCCACATTTTAATGCCACGTCCAAAAACCTCAGCCTCAAATAAATAGTGTTCATCTTTATTGGATAATATTTTAGCTGTTGGTAGACGATCTAATACAGCCTGCGGAGATGAGCCATTAAAAATAAATTTAATATGCATAAGCTCACCAGCATGCATAAATTGAATACGCTTGCGGAATTCCCCCTCCTGAAAACGTTCAGCATAGGGTATTTTAAATTTTTTATCCAGCTCCAACAGATGCTGTATACGGTCGACGCGGTAGACAATCGGCAAATCCTTCTCATGCTTACTATCATAGGCAATTAAATAAAAATAGTACTCAGAGAAAATAACAGCAAGTGGTTTTACTATTTTTACCACAGGGATTGTTTCTCCCTCACACAAATAATCAATTTGAATTGTTTTCTTTTTTTGAATGACCTCTGAAAGATTCCAAATTACCTGAAGTAAAGACTTCCGATGATTTAAATCTACATATAAATGCTTTTCGTTTAAGATAATATTATGGATAAACTCTTGTTTATCAGCCGCAACAATTGAAATAAGCTTATCTATAATCTCACTCATTTCAGATTTTAAAAACGCTCTTGATTCAATAAGAATTTTGACTATCGCTAAAACTTGCTCTTTCGATAAAATATTTTCTCCGATATTTGTTAGCTTATAGACCTTTTCTGTTCGCACATATTCTAAATGACAGTTCAATTTAGCCTTTTCAATATACGCTCGAATTTGATCCAGATCGCGTTGTATGGTTTTTTCACCAACTTGATGTGTAAATGCCTCTTGTTTTTTGTTTATTCCTTGACCATCCATCAATCTATCAAACATAGAAATGACGCGATAGCCTTTATTTTGTTGTGAATCTACCATATATCCCACTCTTTCTTCATCATTACCTCTCTATTATACAAATTGAGTTGGACACTATTAGTCCTTTTCACTATAAAATTTCTATATTATTGCTATAATTGGTACTATACTAATTTAACGAAAATTCGTCATACAACAGACTAAACAAACTATATTTTTGTCATAATTAAGGATATTTTTACAATCAATTACACCTTGGCTTACACGCATAAAACATCTGCCGCTACTTTCGATACAAAAAACTTTTATTGTTGTTGTTGCTGTCGCTTCGCTTTCGCACAGGTAAAACCGTGTTGCTGTCGCTTCGCTTTCGCACAGTTAAAACCGTGTTGCTGTCGCTTCGCTTTCGCACAGCTA
>NZ_DKJS01000042.1:0-27173 GCF_002455205.1 Lysinibacillus sp. UBA6686
CAACTGTTATCCCTAAATATTTTTCATCATTTGGATCTTCTATTTCTGCTTGAGGGTATTTTTTAAACCACCAATACTTTGCTAACACATAATAAACGAATGCACCTACAAAAAAACCAACTAATGACGAATAGGTTGAGAGGATATTTGCTACTGCACCACCAATTACCCAGGCAATCAAACCAGCCATATTAAATCCATTGAAATATTTAAACTGCCCCTCTAACTCATAAAGTGCCTTCACATCCACACGACGTTTACGGATTAAATAATAATCAGCAAATAAAATACCAACGATTGCAGTTAAAATACCACCTATAATTAATAGGACATTTACCATCACATCAAATAAGCTCCATGGTTGTGCGAGAATACCGATAATTCCAGCGATAACAACCCCTACCCAGAACGGTACTTTTGGCCCGCCAATATTGGAAAAAATAGTGGCTGCAGGCACTACATTTGCAGAGGTATTTGTCGACCATTGTGCTAACACAATCATTAATAGTAAGATGCCTAATATAAATCCACTTGCACTTTGCTGTAAAGCATTAATGGGATCAGCCGAGGCAACAGCCATATAGCATACTGCTCCTATTGTGACAATAAATGTGTTTGTAATCGGCATAACAATTAGTGAACCAACAAGCTGTGTTTTATTCCGTTTGAACCAGTTACGCTCATTTTTAGGTGCTTTAAAGAATCTTGACAATGAGGGCATATCAGCCGCCAGTGTTGCCCAAAAGCCCATATTTGCCATCACAACGACCATAAAGGCGGTAAAGGCGGCAAAGCCTGTTGTTGGGGCTTCTACCCACGTCCAAATATTTTTCCCTTGAGAAGTTGCATTATCTGCCAATGTGTAATACATCCAACAAGAAATTAAAATAATGACAGGGGCTGCTAAATCAGCAAAGCGCTCAATGGATTTAATGCCCAGAGATGTATTAAAAAGCTGCAGTGCTGCAAACACAAGGAAACAGATAAACCAATTATCAAAACCAAAAAGTAAATTTAAAATACCGTTAATTGCTAATGCCCCAAAATACGTATTAAGTCCAAACCAACAGGCAGCTGTAACGCCACGAACGAGGGAAGGTATATGGGTGCCAAATGTACCAAATGGTGCACGCATATAGACAGGAAAAGAAAGCCCATGTTCTATACCAATATCACCTATTAACGTCATAAAGACACCGATTAAACAAGAGCCTATCAATGTAGCTAACATTACCATTGGCAATGGTAAGTTAATAATTGCTGATCCACCAATTGCAAAAGCCGCTAATACAATGGCCATTCCGATCCAAATTACCGCAAAACCAAATGTTCCAATATTTCTTTGTTGATGTGTCACTGGAAGTAAATCTGGGGATTTTAAATAATTCCCTTCACGTTCCATTCTGTTTCTCTCCTTTTTTCTCTAATTTCCGTGACAACTTACATGAGGTTAATCCTTCCTTCAACCATAGTGTTGCAGGAAGATGGAATTTAGTTTATCCGCATAAATGTGCAGTAAATGTCCTTAGTAAAAACCTTTAGGATTATTTCGCAAGACTACTAATCAGTGCTTGACGTTGATTCCATGTCATTGGCGGAATGGTAGATTTTCGTTCCACCATTGTAATAGCACTTTCTACTGGGCAGACAATAGAGCATAAATTACAGCCTACACAATCCTCCTCTCGAACTTTTAACATCGGGCGACCATCCTCTGTATAGAGGTCAATACATTGATGTGATGTATCTTCGCAAGCGATATGACACTTGTTACAATTAATACAAATATCATTATTAATTTCAGCGACAATTTTATAATTTAAGTCTAAATCACCCCAGTTAGAGTATCTTAGAACGGAGCGACCAACTAAATCCATCACTGAAGCTAGGCCTTTATCATCTAAATAATTATTTAGACCATCAATCATATCCTCAACAATACTAAATCCATGGTGCATTGCTGCTGTACAAACCTGTACCCCTGTCGCACCCATTAAAATAAATTCAGCTGCATCCTGCCAATTAGAGATTCCACCAATACCTGATATCGGGACATTGACTAAAGGATTTCGGGCACACTCTGCAACCATATTAAGTGCAATTGGTTTAACTGCAGGTCCACAATAACCACCATGTGCACCCTTACCTGCTACATGAGGTACTGTATTCCATGTATCTAAGTCAACACCCGCTAAGCTGTTAATTGTATTAATCATACTAATAGCATCTGCTCCACCTCTTGTAGCTGCTTCTGCCGTTACCGTAATGTCGGTAATGTTTGGCGTTAGCTTCACAATTACAGGTGTACGTGCCGCTTCCTTTACCCAGTACGTTTGCTTTTCGACCAATTCAGGGACTTGACCAGAGGCAGAACCCATCCCTCGTTCTGCCATCCCATGTGGACAACCAAAGTTAAGCTCAAGACCATCAACCCCCACATCTTCTACACGCTTCACAATTTCATGCCACTTTTCCTGCTTTGGCTCCACCATTAAAGAGGCAATAATCGCATGATTAGGAAACTTCTTTTTAGTCTCATAAATTTCTTGTAAATTTACTTCTAACGGTCGATCCGTAATCAATTCAATATTATTGAAGCCTGCTACTCGCTGGCCATTATAGCTAACAGCTGCAAAACGGGAGGATACATTTAAAATTGGCTCCCCTAATGTTTTCCACACTGCACCTCCCCAGCCTGCTTCAAAGGCGCGCTGTACTTGATAACCTGAATTAGTTGGTGGCGCGGATGCTAGCCAAAATGGATTCGGCGATTGGATGCCCGCTAAATTAATTTGCAAGTCTGCCATATAAGTTCCCCCTTTATCCTGATTGGTGAAACTAACAATCAGTGAAGGATGTGGAAAACCCCCACTGTTTGAAGGTTCACATTATGCAATCTCACTTGGTTTTCTTAAATGTTCATGAATCTTATATGCTGCATCTTTCCCTTGCTGCACAGCAGTCACCACCATCGCTTCACCCTGCCCATTGCCAAAGACAACATCACCACAGGCAAATACTTTGTCATTAGACGTTTGCATTGTCGTCTCATCAATATCGACAACACCGTTCGTATGTGCTAAACCAAAGGCTTCAATTAATGAAACAAAACGAGTTTGCCCAATTGCTTTAATGACTGCATCCACTTCAATAATAAAATTAGAGCCCTGTACTTCTTCTGGTCTTTGTCGGCCATCAGGACCTGCCTCACCGAGCTTCATTTTTACACATTCAATGCCTGTCACCTTGCCAGCTTCATTCCCAATAATTTTCTTCGGTGCAGTCAGCCATTTAAATTCCACACCATCCTGCTTGGCAAATTCATATTCAAATTTGTAGGCTGTCATTTCTTTTTGTGTTCTGCGGTAAAGAATTTGTACATGTTCTGCTCCTAATCGCACCGCACTTGTAGCACCATCAATCGCTGTATTCCCAGCACCAATAACAGCTACCTTTTTCCCAACGACATCATTTGTAAGCGGTCCCATTTTTGTTTTTCGAACAAACTCTATCGCATCATGAACACCTTCTAAATCTTCCCCTTCAATACCTAGATTCGGTACAGCCCCCATACCAACAGCTAAAATGACACTGTCATATTGTGCCAAAATTTCATCTACAGAAATATCCACACCGACCGTTGTATTCGTTTGAATGGTCACACCAAGCTGTTCAATTTGCTCCACTTCCCAATCCACCACTTCATTAGGCAAACGGAATGCAACAATACCATAGCTTCCCAGACCACCAGCCTTTGCTTCTGCCTCATAGATTGTTACTTGGTAGCCTAAGCGACCAAGCTCACGTGCTGCCGATAAACCAGCAGAACCCGCCCCAATGATGGCTACTTTCTGTCCGTTATTTTGCCCTGGCTTAAATAGCTGTGCATTGGTTTCCATCGCCCAATCTGTTGCATAACGCTGTAACTCACCAATTTTAATTGGCTTTGTAGAAGAATTTAAGACACACGCCCCTTCACATAATTCCTCCGTTGGACAAACCCTTGCACAGCTTGCGCCAATGGGATTTGCTTCTAATATAGTCGTAGCAGAACCCTTCATATTACCGGATGCGATTTTTTTTATGAAATTAGGGATTTGAATACTTGTCGGACAAGCTTTAATACATGGTGCATCATAGCAATACAGACAACGGTTGGCTTCCTCAATAGCCTCATTCTTTGTCATTTTGCTTTTTAATTCCATAAAATTACGTCTAAGCTGCATGGTCATTGCATTTTCTTGATTCGGAACCATTTCCACATCCCCCTCATGTGAGCATTTTTTCCATACACCAATTACTAGACCGATTGCTTTGCTCTCCACCCAAAACAATCGGTCCTATACTGAAGGAAGCTACATGTTAAGCGCTTCCACAGCTACTGTTTTTAATGGACGTTTAATATATTGTCCGCTACCAAGTACTCCGACAAATTCTTTATTTTTAATGACATATTCCCCACGTACCAGTACACTAACTGGCTCACCTGTTACTTCCCAGCCTTCAAATGGGTTATAGTCGACATTCATATGATGTGTTTTAGCAGAAATTTGACGTTTTACCTCTGGATCAAAAATGACGATATCCGCATCAGAACCGATAGCAATTGTTCCCTTTTGCGGGAATAACCCAAATATTTTTGCTGCGCTTGTAGAAATCATATCAACAAATTCATGGATCGAAATTCTACCTTTTGCAACGCCCTCGGAATATAAAATGCTGAAGCGATCTTCAATGAATGGCCCACCATTTGGTATTTTCGAGAAATCATTTAAGCCTAGCTGCTTTTTGCCCTTAAAGCTAAAGGAACATTGATCAGAGCCAATTGTCTGAAGCTGTTTCGCCTTTAAGGCATTCCATAAATGTTCTTGATGATATTTCGGACGAAGTGGTGGTGACCAAACATATTTTGCTCCCTCAAAGCCCGGCTGCGCTAAAGCTGATTGATCGAGCGTTAAATATGGTGGACACGTTTCACCATAGACATCATAGCCTTTTTCACGAGCAGCAATAATTTCATCCACCGCTTCTTTACATGTTACATGTACTACATATAACTTTGCTCCCGCTATATGAGCTAATTCGATGGCACGCTTTGTCGCCTCGCCCTCTAATTCGGCTGGACGAGTTAAAGCATGATAAATCGGCTCCTTATGCCCAGCACTTCTTGCTTCCTCCACAAGCTCATCAATGACAGAGCCATTCTCACAATGCACCATCACCACTGCTCCAAGATCCTTGGCAATTTTAAAGGCTTTAAAAAGTGTACGATCTGTCGCTTGGAATTCCTTTGCATAAGCCATAAAGACTTTGACAGAGGTAATACCTTCTTGCTCTAAAATTTTAGGCAATTCAGCTTCAGTTTCAGATGTTAAATCACCAATCATCAGATGGAATCCATAGTCAATCGCTGACTTTCCTTTGGCCTTGTCATGCCATTTTTCCACGGCTGCTGATAATTTTTCTTCACCTGCTGTTAAACAAAAATCTAAAATAGTGGTTGTCCCACCAAAGGCTGCCGCAATCGTACCTGATTTCCAATCATCATCTGTCACCGTATTATTGAATGGCATATCTAAATGTGTATGCGGATCAATTCCTCCGGGTAACACGATTTTACCAGTGGCATCAATAATTTCGGCGCCATCATCGGTTAAATGTTGTCCGATTTGAATAATTTTTCCGTTGTCAATTAAAATATCAGCCTCAAATACATCCGCAGCAGTAGCCACTCGCCCACCTTTAATAATTTTTTTCACAGTGCTCCTCACCCTTCGTTACAAAATGGAGATTACTTGATTTTTTAATGCCATGTATAGGTTTCATTCATACTAAATTTTGTTTGTAGCGTTAGAACTGTTTCTAGTAAGATATCAGCTCCCTTAGCACAATCCTCAAAGCTCGTTCTTTCCTCCTCACAATGACTTCTCCCTTGAATACTTGGAACAAAAATCATTGCGGAAGGGACCATACTAGCCATATACTGGGCATCATGTCCTGCTCCACTAAACATACGATGAGCAGAATAACCAAAGCTCTGACAGGCACTTTCTACCTCGTTACAAATCGCTGCATCAAAATATACCGTATCCCTACCCCAAAGCTTAACCGGTCGAATGCTACAGCCCTCTACCGTTGTCGGAAGAGTTTTAAGAATATCTTCAACCCGCTGCATTACCTCTGCCTTTTGATGGCGTGAATCAATTGTAAATGTCACTGTATTTGGAATTACTGTATGAATATTTGGTGAAACATTCATGCGGCCAAAGGTATAAACGAGTTGTTCATCAATTTTTCCTAACTGGTCATGTAACTCTGTTATAATTGTGGATGCAACAATCATTGGATCTTGCCGCATGGACATCGGGGTAGTACCAGCATGGTTGGATTGCCCGGTAACGGTAATTTCATAGCAAACCATTCCAAGTACTCCCTCAACAACACCAATTTCATGCTTCATTGCCTCCAATACTGGCCCTTGTTCTATATGCAACTCTAAATAGGCAAGCGCTTCATTCAGACGATTTTCTTGCTCTCCCTCATAGCCACTTGCTCGTAATGCTTCCTCAAAGCGAATTCCATTTTTATCAGTGGATTGTAGCATCTTTTCTTTCTCAAATTTTGATGTAATGACACCAGAGCTCATCATCGCAGGATCGAAACGAGCGCCTTCCTCATTTGTAAAATTAACAATCATCAGTGGAATGTCTAGCTCAATATCGTTTTCCTTAATTGTTCGAATGGCCTCAATAGCTGTTAATACCCCTAATACACCATCAAATTTCCCCCCTTTTTCTACTGAATCTAAATGTGATCCCAACACAATTGGTGGAACATCCTTTTTTCCTGGTAGAATGCCATAAATATTTCCCATATCATCTATCTTTATTTCCATCCCTAATTCTTCACAACATTCACAAAAATAGTTTCGTGCTAAAACATCTTCATTTGAAAGAGACAAACGGGTTACGCCACCATTTTCAGTAGCTCCAAATTGACTAAATTGTTCAATTAACTCTTGCAATCTTCTACTATTACACTTATACATATGCAAGTCCTCTCTTTCACAGTAGTTAATAAACATTCTAAAATAGATAAAAATTGAGAGATATGGATAGAAAACTAAAAAAATCTGTGCATCTGCACATGATATATGGTAAGTTATGTTCATAATTAAGGGGGGAAAATATGGGGACGATTCGCAAAATTGTAGAGGGAGATCAATTCCCAATGCTCACATTAGTAGCTGGCCATAGCGGAACGTATCGAAGAGTGAATGGAATTAACGTTGTAGAGAGTAGCGAGTTAATTATGTTTTGCAGACCTAATGAATTAGTTGTCACTACAGGTATTAATTTATCTTTACAGGGAGAATCCTTAGAACAGCTTGTTAAACTAGCATTCTCTAAAAAAGTAGCAGGTTTTATCATTAACCTTGGTCCTTACATTCCAGATATACCAGAATCAGTCATCACTTTTGCCAATGAACATGATTTCCCTATTTTTCAAATGTCATGGAGTTATCGGATCGCCGATTTACTCAAAACAACCTTTCAATTTATTGCCAATCAACAGCAAGAACTTTCAATGGAAGAAAAGGTCCTTTACAACTTACTTTTTCACTACAAGGACAACGATAACAGGCTGAAGGATCAATTATTACAGTTAGGATTTCCACAGGGAAGAGAGCTAGCTATTATCTCTTGTACAACCATTGGAGGACAGGCTAGTATTGATCGCTATGAGGTCATCCTTCAATTTGCATTTCAAAATAAATATCAACGCTTTCTAAAACTAAAGCATAAAAATCACCTCATCTTTCTTATCGATAAAGCGCAAATTCACACATCAAATACACCCTTCTCAAAAATAGTTGAAGAAATCTACGAAAAAATTACACTAAAAAATGGTTACTTAGATCTTTTTATTGGTAAAGGAAACTGCTATAAAGAGCTTGATAATGTCTACAAAAGTTATGAAGAATCCTTAACGGTGATTCAATTAGCCAAGCTTCATAACAATCGTTTCTTATACAAATATAAGGAAATTGGTGCCTATCAAATCATCATGGCTGTACAAAATCAAACGCTAATTAAATCGTTTAACGAAGACATCTTAGGTCAGCTCTATCGCTACGACGACTTGCATGACACGGATTATGTACAATTTTTACGTATTTTTCTTGAGGAGAATGGCAGTACTAGTAAGATTAGTGAACGTCAATTTATCCATAGAAATACAGTTCTGTACAAAATAAAAAAAATAGAAACACTTTTAGATATGGATTTAAGCAATCCATTTACAAAAACAAATCTCTATATCGCATTTTTAATTGAAGATGTACTAGCACACCAATAACATTGGATTTTCAATCATAGACCCCTTCTAAATCATTCTATGTATTCATATAAAGTACAAATGGGAGGACTTTGTACGTTGTTGCCTCCTATAAATGCATGCTTGAAAGGAGTAAGTTAGCTTCAAAATTACTCTATCAAGAATAATGTGGTGCTATTTTATTAAAAAACATCTAATTTTAGGAAAAGATGAATTTATTTGCACGCTCTAACGGGGTAGGCTTTTTATCGAGGGAAATTTACCACTTCCTTAAAGACGCTTCTTTCTTAACCAAATTTCAGGGGGTATTGAATGGTAAGAAATACGGAAGTAAAAGAATTAGGTCACTATATTAATGGTAAGGTTGCTGCAGGTAAAAGTGGTCGCTTTTCAGATGTATACAATCCCAGTTCAGGTATTGTAATTGCAAAGGTTCCGTTAGCCACTAAGGGGGAAGTACAAGAGGCAATGTACGCTGCTCAAAAGGCTTTCCCAGCATGGCGCACCCTATCTGCTGGTAAACGCACTGAAATTATACTCAGGTTCCGAAGTTTACTAATTGATCGTAAGGATGCCTTAATAAACATGATATGTACAGAAAGCGGAAAAACCATTAAAGAAGCTAAGGGGGAAATAACACAGGGATTAGCATCTGTTGATTTAGCTATCAATGTTCCTCATTTACTGAAAGGTGAGTATGCTGTCAATATTGGTGGCAATATTAATGCCTATTCAGCTAAAGAGCCGATCGGTGTAGTGGCTGCAATTTCTCCTTTTAATTTTCCTGTAATGGTACCACTCGCAATCACAAGTATGGCAATAGCAGTTGGTAATTGTGTAATCCTAAAGCCATCCGAGCGTGTTCCTTGCTCTGCCCTTTTTTTATCTGAGCTTTGGAAAGAGGCCGGTTTACCAGATGGTGTATGGACAGTTATAAATGGGGATAAGGAAACGGTACTTGAACTTTTGGCGAACCCAGCAATTCAGGCTATATCATTTGTAGGTTCAACACCTGTTGCTGATATCATTTATACGACAGGCTCAAAATATGGTAAACGTGGAACTGCTTTAGGAAGTAGTACTGATATAGTTGTCTTGACTGACGCCGAATTAGAACAAGCTGCAAATGCATTTTTAGGTGCCGCCTATGGAGTTGCCTCTCAACACTGTATGGCGATTTCAACAATTATGCCTGTGGGTGAGGAGACGGCTAATAATCTATCCAAAAAATGGATTGAACAAGACAATGAATCTGCTTCATCTTTTGCCTTTCCAAGTAATCATTAAAGCAAGGCGTAAGCTGCTCTTCTGCTTACGCCCTGTCTAGCGCAAAAAACTGACGAACCAAATTGGTCACCAGTTTTTAAATCGCGATTACTTTTTGTTTTTAGACTTATTGGAAGGCTCTCTTTTTTCTACTTTCTTCACTTCAGTTGTTTCTACTTCAGTGAAATCCGCCTCTTCGCCAGCCTCCATACCGTAACTTGGATTTCTGTCTATACGCGTATGCGGATCAAAGTCTTCATCCTCCTCAAAACGCTTCATAAGAATCGGTATGGTTATGATTCCGGCTATCCCGACTAATGCATAAATCCATCTTGATAATACTGCCGTTTGCCCACCGAACAAATAAGCCACTAAATCGAACCTAAAGAATCCTATGAGTCCCCAGTTGATGGCACCAATAATGACTAACACTAAGGCAATTCTATAAACTACGCTCACATCTACACCTCCTTCATTTGTAATAAGAAGCCCGAATTGCTTCTAGACAAAAAAGTCCAGAAAAACTGTCATAACAGAGATAAAACTACAAATACTGATTGTAATCAAATCGCTTATTTTGACGGTCTTATTTTTTGCAATAACCGCTGTTTTATACAAAGGGCATTAGTTCTTACAACAAAGATAGGTATAAAGTTTTTTCGTTTAAAAAATATCCTAGAATTTAGAAGTTATTTTGGATTCAGATGTAAATTTTCATGCTGAAGTAGCCACTCTTTTCTCCACAGCCCACCTTCATAGCCTGTTAACGTTCCATTTGAGCCAATTATGCGATGACAAGGGACAACGATACTCAATTTATTTTTGCCATTTGCACTACCCACAGCTCTTACCGCTCTTTCATTGCCAATTGAAACAGCAATGTCTTTATAGCTTGCTGTTTCACCATAAACAATATTTGTTAAGGCATTCCATACATTTTTTTGAAAGACGGTTCCCTCAAAATCATAGGGAAAGTTAAATTCTTGACGCTCACCCATAAAATACTCATGTAATTGATGATGACATTCAACCAAGATCTGCGGTGTATCTTTATGAGGGACATTTATAAGCTGCTCCTGCTCTGAAAACAGAATAGAAACTATATGTGTAGCTGTTCCCTCTATTTCAAGTATACCAATAGGCGATTGATAATCTAATTTATAGCGTTTCATCATATAAAGACCTCCATAAATAGAAAGTGGCATATGCCTGCCAGCCTGTCCAATGCATGGCGTAACCAGTGATTTCTTCAATTGTTGGCTTCTGATTTAGTGCTAATTGCCTTTTTAAAGCATTATGAAGTCCCACATCTGCTATGGGAAATGACTCCGGTTGCAGTAAGCATTTCATGAGCACATAGTCAGCTGTCCAAGCACCGACTCCCCTAATCGATACTAAACATTTTTTCATTTCATCATAGGTTGCTTTTATAAGCAATTTTTCTTTCGATAATTGTCCAATGGCCATCATCTTAGCGATATCGATAATATACTCTGATTTTCTATGGGTAAACTGTAATTGACGTAAATCATCCACCTGGATTGTCGCAACTCTTTCGGGCAATGGGAATAGCCAGTAGGTTTCTCCCTTATACGTCACGCTTTCCCCAAATTGCTCCACAAATCTTCTCTTTAATGAGTATGCAAATGTTAAGTTAATTTGTTGTCCACTAATTGCCCAAACGAGTGCCTCAAATAAATCCGGCATGCCAATTATACGTAGTCCATAATAGTTTTGTACAAGAGGCTTCAATATACTATCCTCTTTAGCCATTTCATAAAAACTGCTCAAATCCTTTTCTAAATCAAACCATGCCCAAATATACCGAGCAATTTCTTCGTGACTTCCTTCAGATGGAACATGCATAGGAAACTCGACTTTGATTGAGTTTGATTGTAATTTAATTTGACATAAAATCGGTAGTCCATTTATTTTCAGCAATTTAAATAAATATCCATCCTTGATCCGATGCAGCACTTCCTGATTAGATCTTTTTAAGAAAATTAAACACTCTTCTGTATTGAATTCTTTTGGTGGATAAATCTCTATAAATTCTTTCTGACTCATCCAATTCATCCTCTTCGCTCCTTTTCACGATACTCATTAGGAGAGCATTGCTTCACATTTCGAAACACTTTATAGAAGTTTGAGGAACTTTGAAAGCCCGCTTCATAGCAAATTTCAAGATTAGAATAGCATGAGCTTTTTAAAAGGCAGGCAGCCTTATCTATTCTGATCTTGTCTAAATAGCTTCGAGGTGTTTCACCAGTTTCTTGCTTAAATAGGCGTTCTAGATGAAATGGACTGATCCCGATATGATTCGCAATATCCAGCAAGGTTAGTCTTTGTTTATACCCATTGATTAAGTAGGCGATTACATCTTTAATAAGCTGTGCATGGGGGGAATGCTCAATCTCAGGCTTGCACCTTTTACATGCTCGAAAACCAGCGTTTTCAACCTTTTGTCTATCATCGTAAAATTCTACATTTATTTTTTTGGGCTTTCTCGATTTACACGAGGGGCGACAGTAAATTTTAGTGGTTTTTACAGCCGTATAAAAGAGGCCGTCATACGTTTGATCACAAGCTATAATTTTTTCCCACTTTTCATCAAATGAAAGGTTAATTTTCGTGCCCACTACCATTCTTCCCCCCTTTATGTTATTTTTCATATAAGCAAGCTGTATTTTGCTCCTTCAGTATTTGGGAAGCATTCATTTTTAAATAGGCGATTATTTTATCTGACAATGCATTGCCGAAGCTAAATCGTTTAACCCCTATTTCTTTTAGTTTATGACAATCCGTTAGTCCTGGTAAAGAAAGTAGATTGATAGGGGCATCTATATTGGAGGTTATCGCCTTAATTTCCTCTTCATCTACCAATCCAGGAATAAATATACCACTCGCTCCGCTCTCTACATAGAACTTAGCTCTTTCGATTGTTTCACTGAATGGTTCCAGCATCTGAAAATAAGTATCTGTTCTAGCATTAATATAGAAATCATGATAACCTCGATTATCTAACATCATTCTCATTGCTTCTAGTAGATGACAGTGCTCCTTTAGACTTCGTAAGCCTTTTTGCTTTTTTAATGAATCCTCAATATTGATACCAGCAACACCGATATCTGCTGTTCTTAAAACATTTTCTAAAATGGTTTTCTGATCACTTCCATAACCTGCCTCAATATCTGCGGATACAGGTATTTTTACATTGTCTGATATGGCTTTAATAATTGACAAGTGGCGATCAAAATCAATTAGCTTACCATCTGCATACCCTAATGAGTTCGCAATGCCCCAGCTTGTTGTACCAATTGCTTTGAACCCAGCTTCTTCTAATAATAATGCAGATAACAAATCCCAAGCATTTCCTAGTATTAAAAGCTCCTTGACTGTATGTAGTTGATGGAATTCCTGAATTTTTGACATTATGTAGCCTCCTAATATTATATTAGCCATCATATTATCAGGAAATATACATTCAACTCGACCTCAATCTTGCTCTTATGGTCAGTTCATTTTTATGTTTTCTTTTATTGTCGTTACTAACATATAATATATTTACATAAAAAACTGGATTGATAGTAATCAAAAACGAATCCTTGTAAATCCAAAAGTGTGTGTTGTAGCCCATTCTAGTCTATAGACTTTCCAATGGGCTACACCTAAAACCAAAGAAATCTGTATTTATCCGAGTGCTTGGTCGCTTTTTGATCGCCCAAGTCGCCTCTTTTTTCTATTGAAACAAACTTTGAAGAACGTGATGTTAAGACTCCTGATTAAGGGATCTTTTTCATTGCATAATAAAAAGCCACGCTCATAGAACGTGACCTCTTCATAACCTTTACTTCTCATTAGATATTTAAATAACTTTAATATCATCATCTCGAACTAAAATTACTTGAGAATTTGATATTGGAGCCAGTGGAACTTTATTGTTGTAATTAGTAATTACCTCGTCAATCATACTACTAAAGAATTCATGTCCATAATGAGGAACAGGATATGACGAAATTAGATTTAAGCCTATAGTTGATTCTAATTGTGGTGCTTTGCTCATTTCATCAATATATTTTACATATTCAATATCAGGCGCCATTATTATTGAACCAGCAGACTCACCTATATATAGCTTACCAGAATTAACTTGTTCAATAATTAATTGATCTATCTCTGACCTTTTTAATTCTTGAAGTAAGAAAAATGTATTACCCCCAGATACATATATAAAATCATTTTTCCTTAATATTTTTTCTGCTTCAAATTTATCAGCTTTTGATATATCGAGTATTTCGACAATCATTCCCAACTCTTCAAAGGCCGTTTTTGCAGACTCTACATAATGTACTGCCTCTTCAACTATACTTGCAGTTGGAATAAAAGTGACTATTTTCCCTTCAATGCTCTCTCCAACGAAATCTTTCAAAAAATGACTTGCATCATAAAATGACGAAGATAAAAACATTCTTTTCATAAAGAACCTCCTAAAATAAGAACTTACGTTTCTATTTTTAGGGTAACAGGCTTTTTTAAAAAAATCAAACATCATTCAATATGCACAACTCATTAACAATGTACTCACCACCTCTCAAGGTATAATAAAAAGCACCTCATAATGAGATGCCTTAAATTAACTATTAGAATATTAATATTAAGTCAAACTTGTCCTAAATCTATATCTAATCTAGATCACTACATTGATTTTTTATGAAACAATCCACTTATACCCATCCTTCAAACTGTTAGTCAATGCCTGATGAACTTCTGCAGTAATAGTAGCCGTATCTTTTACCTCGATTACAGAGACCGTTTGTTTCTTTCCTGTTCTATACTGTATCTCCACTTTGAAGTTTTTCGTATTAGGTAATTGTTTAGAATCTAAATGAAAATTAGCTGATGTATAAATACTATCTGCAGTTCTTCTAATATCATTTATATTATTGATTTTTTCTATGATGTCGTCTTGTATTTCTTTTCTTAATTCTTTGTTTGTTTGCCCCATGTTGCGTCCTTGTTCACCTTTTGTACAAGTCATGAGTCTCCCTCTCTTCATCATTAGTTTTTAATTTAACAATTACTTACAGTAAAAATTATACAGGAAAAAACTTACTATAACAAAAGGAAATTATCTACAATTTTACACAAAATTATACCAAATATTACAGATGAACTAATATACTACGAAAAATTTGCTCTCATAATAAAAAGCCACACCTTGTTAGAAATAATAAGTGCTGTGTATGTTTTAATGTTGTTACTATTATGCAAAACAGTAGAAAGCTTTAGATCGATGTATGTTCCTTCTTGTAAATAATCTAAGTATGTATTTACTTTGTCTTCTATATCATATAAATCTTGGGCTTTAAGAATTTTGGTTCTTACTTTTGCCACTTTAATCATCCCCCATCTACCTATAATGAAGATTAGATGGAATGTATTATCAATATAAAAAGAGACTACCAATTTAGTAGTCTCAATTGCTTGTTTCTTCCATATAAAAAGTTATAACTCATTGTGAAATGAATCCCTCATTACAGATATTATTAATCAAAAAAATCATCTTTGAAAAAAGGTTCGATTCCAACTTCTCTAAATAAGTATTTAATTGGATGACAATCATGGACATAATTACTGTTGGGAATTAAAATTTTCTCCCTAAGTTCTTTAAATATTTGCGAATTAATTTCAGGAAACCAATCTTCATAAGTCAGACCTTTTTCTTCCTCAATCAAAATTAAGTACAATATAATAGTTTCAAATATATAAGGAAATTCTTGTTTAACTTTTTGATGGTGATCTAACAATGAAGTTAAATAGTCCTCAAAATTATAAAAGTTATCATTTTTACCAATATTGTATTTTAAACGTTCCTTCTCCGGTTTGAAGACAAAAGTTGATTTACTATACCAGTTTCCTAACATGCAAGCAAAAAGAAATAACGCATATTTTTTAGTCTCTCGATCATCATCATCAAAATATTTAAAGTACTCATCATAAATATAGGATTTCGCAGTGTCAAAGTAACCTATTTCAATTCCAGCTATAGTTTTTTTAACTTTTTGCACAATAATGTTTTCTGTCATAATTTAGTCTCTTTCTATGAAATTATAAACTTAATAAAGTTATGTTATAGATATTACCATAAATTTATAATTTTAGTAAAACAAACTTACTCTATATGCATCTGCAATCGTGTTTATATTAATTTTGCATAGTTAGTAAAATCAAATGGATCTTTGCATGTTTCACCTGTTACAAGCTTTTTAAGTACAGATGATTCTTTAATATAGCTCTTTGATATATCATCACCAATATTGACTAATTTTCCAAATAACTCAGCTGTTTTAAAACGTTGGTCTAGTTCTTTTAAATCCAATGAAGCTGTATTAAATTCACCAACTAATTTACGGATAATCTTTAAATAGGATGATTTACCATTACTACCGTTACCAGTGAGGACAAACATAGCTGCAAATTCATTTCGTCTAAATAAGATGTACCCCAAAAATTCCTCTAAGATGGACCGTGTCTTTTTATCATGAACTGCAATTTTATTTAAAGTACGATCTGTCACTTCATAATAGGCACCTGGTATATAAGCAATTGGAATTTTATTGCATGTAATTATATCCGGTGAAAAGTCTTGCAACTGCCAAGTTTCAAGATTAAATACACCATTTTTCATAACAATATATTGTGTTGATGCAAACTGTTTTTCTTTTGCATTTAGCTGATATATGCTAATGTTTCTTGTCGTCTAGCCCTGGTTAAAGATGAAATGTGTTTAACCATCATTCGTTCAATGTCTTCCTTACGATCCGAATACACACCGTCATGGTAAATATGCAGTACATTCGCTATTTTACAAATGTGATGTTCATTAATTAAAAAGTCACAGAATTTATCATGATGAAATACACCTTTGATGAAAAACGATTCTTTCATAAATGCTTCATCAAGTAAAATAATATTTAATTCACTCTTATCAACTGGTTGTTCTAAAATATAGTTGTTGATAATAGAAATGGTTTCTTTAATATCTTTCTTGGCCGTTCCCTGCGACTGCATTTTTAATATATAAGTAAATAGTTTATCGTTACGTCCGTCACCATCTGCAGCTTGGCCAAGTTAGGATTTTTCTTGTTATATGGATACAACCACGCTGGCAAAGGATCATGATCTTCACACTTTCGGAGCCATTTACGAACCTGACCATTTATTTTAAGTAGATCTGCAGTATTCTTTATTCCTAATTTATAATCACAATGAATGCCAATGTTGGAATACCATTTAATTTTATTTGCTGTTAAATCGTAGCCTTTAAAATAAAAATGCATGCCATTGTTTGTTTGTAAAACAGAACAATTGATATTCTTATCCTCTACTATGTCTAGTAGTATTTCTGCCTCCTCTATATCATCCACATCAATCATAAATAAAGTCGTCTTCTAAAATACCGACATAAGAATCTACCAATCTAACTGTATTGTAGGAAAGTAGCTTGCTACCATCTTTGAATGATGTGGCAGCATGCTTACCATTTCCTTTTAAATATCCCTTGTAAATTGCCATCACCTACTGTCGAAACCTTTTCACATTTGCAACGTATAAGAAAAAAAGGAGTGGTAAAAATTATGAAAAAACTTTTACTAATCGCTGGAGTCACTTTTATCCTAATCGGTATAGGGCTTTCTTTAAAAAATGGTAGTTATAATGATACGCAAAATTCTCTTGACAATTTGTTTGGATTGCCAATTGAGGTATTAAATCAGATGCATGAAAATCCTACAACATTTAACCAAGATGAATTTACTTTTAACGTATTATCCAAAGGCGGGATACTTATGTTCGACATGTATAATTTAGAACGTGACATACTACTAGCATTGGCTTGTTTTTCACTAGGTATCACTCTGATAATAACTTCTGCAAAAAAAGATTTTGATAATTTTATTAAGAGTGTTTTTGAATTTTTATTCTAATTGCCCTCCCCAATAAATGCATTAATTCATTCATTGGCCAAGTCTAAGTACCACCAGTAATCAAGCTTTGTAGGTATTTTCATATCGCTTATGTCCTCATTTATGATGAAACACTTTTCAGGTACATACGGTATCTTTTCAGGGGTACCGTTTTTCACTTTTTTCAATTCCAAGGTAAAGAAACGGAAACGTACGGGACAACCGGCTCACATTGTTCCTAACTTTATTAGCACGTGATTTTATGGCATCAAAACCGCTAGAAAGGCTCGTAACAGATATTACTTACTTGCCTTTTGGACAATCCATGATGTACCTTTCAAGTATCTTAAACCTATTTAATGGCGAGATTATTGCGGTTTACAATTGGTTTTACACAAGACACCGACTTTGTTTTAGATACACTAAATCAATTACCCAATCTACCAGAAGGTTGTATCCTGCATAGCGACCAGGGTTCTGTTTACACATCTTATGCGTATCAGAAGGCAGTCAAAGAAAAAGGAATTACCATGAGTATGTCTCGTAAAGGCACGCCCACTGATAATTCCCCAATTGAAACGTTTCACTCCTCGCTAAAGTCTGAAACGTTCTACCTCGATGATATTTATCGCACAACAAATGCGTGTGTAATAAATATTGTCGAAGAATACATTTACTATTATAACAATATTCGGATTAAAACGAAATTAAACAACCAGTCGCCGGTTCAATACCGTCAACTGGCTGTAAAATAAGGTGTTTTCATACTGTCTCAAAAATGATACTAAGTGCCAGACTAAAAGGGATTTTATCATTTATTTTTGCCAATGATTCAACTCTTTCAACAGCTCCGGTAGCTGCAGTTTCTTTACATCAATCGGTGGTAAAGCTTTGATGAATTCCTTACCGTACGATTTAGTCGTAATGCGGCGATCCAGCACAATAAAGGCTCCTTTATCTTGGGATGAGCGAATTAGACGGCCAAAGCCCTGTTTAAAGCGCATAATGGCTTCAGGTAATGATAACTCATTGAAGGAATTATGACCCTGTGCGGTAATATGTTTTGCCCGTGCCTTAAATACAGGCTCTTCCGGAGAGGAGAATGGCAAACGTACCACAATAACTGATGCAAGCGCGTCTCCTGGCACGTCCACGCCTTCCCAGAAGCTGTTGGTGCCAAAGAGGACAGCATGGCTAAACTTTTGGAATGACTTTAGGATTCGCATGCGACTGCCTCCAGATACGCCTTGTGCAAAGAGCATATAATCATCAAGTAGTTCGCTATCCTGAATCAACTCTACTGTTTTACGAAGCATTTCTTGTGCAGTGAAAAGGACAAAGCATCGTCCCTCTGTCATACGCACTGTTCGGGTAATCGCGTGGGCGACCGCTTCAATGTATTCATCCTGTGATACATGTTGAATATCTGGCATATCTGTGACAATAAAGGCTTTTGCGCCAGCATAATAAGCTGGAGGTGCTTGTAGCTTTGTTATTTCAACACGATCAGCAATACCAAGCTGCCGAGTCACAAATCGCTCATTCCCTGGCACCGTTAACGTTCCTGAAGTCCAAATAATACTTGCCTGCTTACGCAATGGTGCAAGCACTTTTTCAATAATTGGTGTAACATTTACTGGCTTTTTAAAGGCATGAAGACTACCTGGAACACTACGCACATCAAATTCTAGCCAAACAGAATTTTCAGTCTGAGGGGACAAGAAAATTTCTTCCCATTCAGCAATTTTCATCTTCATTTCACGAATCCAATAATGCCACTCTGATAATAGATAAAGCTCATTATTATCCAATTGCTCAATATTATTCTCAAATATCTGCCCTACTTCTGCTGCTAAATCAAGCCACTGCTGTGTGAGCTTACTCACCTTTAATAGTGGTTCTTTGGCTAAAGGCACATCTTCTAAAAATAGGGTGTATTTGCTGCTTGCCTGTTTACTTTTGATTTGTTGCTGCATTTGTAGAACAGCGCGCTGGACAGTTTCATCAAATGTACGTTGCAGACGTATAAATTGAGTATCTAATCGCTGCAAGCTTTGCATAGGGACTCGCTGTCTTTTCTTAGCGGCTTGACTAAACTGCTGAAATAAAGCAGTTTCTTCCATTGTACCTATTTGACCAAAAATATACTTCCATTGTGTATACGAGAAGACAACTTCATCCTGCTGCATTGTAGCTTGTATAAATTGATGGGCCTCATCAATTATCCAGCCATCAATTTGAGTAAAAATTGGTGTTTGCCGTACTAAATCACTGAGCACCATAGAATGATTGGTCACAATGCAATCAGCTGTCTCACTATTTTTTAATGCCTGCTCATAGAAATCAAAGCCCCTTGTTTTCTCGTCAGGCATTTTACGGATTTTCTCGATAAATAATTGCCCTCCACCTGAAACATTGAGCTCACTCAGGACGCCGGTTTCGGTTTTCGTAAGCCAAACTAAAATCTGTAAAATTGTAAAAGTATCATCATAGGATTCATCTGCGTAGGCCATACATTGCTCAAAGCGTGCAATATCAATATAATGTTGCATCCCCTTTAAAACAGCAATATTGACTTTTGTACCAAGAATTTTTTCAATCTTTGGTAGCTCCTCCTCTACAAGCTGTTCCTGTAGGTGTGACGTATATGTGCTTATGGCAATTTTTTTATCCATAGCTTGGGCATATAAAATCGCAGGTAATAAATAACCCACTGTTTTACCAATACCTGTGGAGGCTTCAATGACACATTCTGTTTTTGCATTCAGGGCCTGCCAAATCGTATCCATCATTTCAAATTGTGCAGTTCTTTCTTCAAAATTTGGCATAGCCTTTGCCATTAACAATGTTTTTTCAGCTGCTGTCTGTGGAAAAGATACAATTTCCGCATGACTAGTATGCTGTTTTCGTCCATCACATATTGCTAAATTCCGGTAGTAGGAAACATTTTCATTCCCCGTTACATGCTGACGTTTAATTTGAAGAGCCTCAAAAAACAATTGAGATACATTTGATTTCAATCTAAATGATCGTCTATGCATTTGCTCCAGCGTTAGCTGTGGAAGCGTGAGTAGCTCCTTCCAGCAGCATATAAAAAGTTCAGCTGTTGCCAGGGCATCATCATCAGCACGATGTGCATTCGCTAATGGTATATTTAGATCTGCTGCTAAATCACCTAGCTTAAAGCTTAATGACATGGGGAACAAGATTTTGGCAAGCTCAACCGTATCCATCTTTTTCCCTTGCCATTTTGGTAAGCCAGCACGCTTAAACTCTGCTTGTAAAAAGGATAAGTCAAAATCTGCATTATGCGCAACAAATACACACTCAGCAAGCAGTTCATATATGTAGTCGGCATATGCCTCAAACGGCAATGCATCCTTTACATCCTTATCCGTAATATGCGTTAAATCCTGAATAAAAGGCGGAATGGCTTTACCAGGATTAATAAACTTTGTAAAGGTACGCTCAATTTGCCAATCTTTTATAATTACAATGGCGATTTGAATCATTCGATCCCCATTTGCTGGAGAATGACCAGTTGTCTCCAAATCAACAATTGCATATTTTTGACTTTCCATCATACATCTCAACTCACAGTTCACATTAGATAGATGAATTTTATCATATATTTAGTTTAGCAGCATCCCTTTGCCTTTTAAGTAAGGCATAAAAAAGAAGCATGCACAATTTGTACACGCTCCCTTTTATGCTACATCACGGTTGCCTCTGGCTCATGGGTAATCATTTCTTTTATCAAATTGCCCTCACCCATAATTGCCACAGTTGGCTTATGCTCTTTGGCCTCTTTATTATCTACATACACATAAGAAATAATAATGACAATATCTCCACGCTGTACTAGACGTGCTGCTGCTCCATTGACACAAATAACGCCTGATCCACGCTCTCCTGCAATAATATAAGTTTCAAAGCGTGCCCCATTGTTATTATTCACAACATGCACTTTTTCATTTGGAAGCATACCTACTGCATCTAAAATATCCTCATCAATTGTAATCGATCCAACATAGTTTAAATCTGCTTGTGTCACTGTTGCACGGTGGATTTTACTGTTCATCATCATTCTTAACATTTTATAATCCCTCTTTCACATTAAAGATACAATTATCAATTAAACGAGTGCTCCCAATATAGACAGCCGTAGCTAATAATACTTGCTCAGTGTTAGCAGTGACTAGTGTTAAATCCGGATACGCTAACAGCTCCATATAATCTATCTTGCCATGAGTCTTTGCAGCAATATGTGCTTTCGCTTTCATAAGAGCGTTCTCTGCGTCTCCATTTGTTAAGAAGCTATCGCGGGCTAGCTGTAGTGCTTCATAAATGGCAGGTGCCTCCAAACGCTCTGCTTGATTTAAATAGACATTTCGAGAGGATTTTGCTAAGCCATCCTCCTCACGTACAATTGGAACGACTCTCATTTCTAACGGATAGTTAAAATCACGAACCATTGTAGCAATTAGAGCAACTTGCTGTGCATCCTTCTGACCGAAATATGCTTTTGTTGGTTGTACTAAGTGAAATAATTTTGATACGACCTGTAAAACGCCATCAAAATGCCCAGGGCGACTCGCGCCACAAAGAATGGTTGCTTGTTCACCCGCCTGAATACGAATGCCACCATCATAAGGATACATCTCCTCAACACTTGGTGCGAAAACAATATCTACGCCTGCTGAAGCTGCCAATTCCGTATCTCGCGGCAGGTCTCGTGGATAGCTTTCAAAGTCTTCGTTTGGTCCAAATTGCGTTGGATTAACAAAAATACTCATTACAACTACATCATTTTCAGCATGAGCTGTCTTTGCAAGTGTTAAATGCCCTTCATGTAAGTAACCCATCGTTGGAACAAGGCCAATTGATTGTTGATCTCGCTTTATTGCTTGGATTTCAGCTGTTAGTGCTTGAATCGTTGTGACTACTTTCATTACTTTACGCCCCCGTATAGCTGATCCAGTGCTTCCTCTTTCATCGTGAAGAAATGCTTTGGTGCTGGGAATGTTCCAGCCTTCACTGCAGTTACATAATCTGCAATTCCACGACTTGCCTCGTTCCCCATATCCCCAAAACGCTCTACAAACTTCGGTACGTGATGGGAGCCGTAGCCGAGCATATCATGATAAACCAATACTTGCCCATCAGCCTCTACTCCTGCACCAATACCAATCGTTGGGATGATTAGATTAGCAGCTAGCAACTCTGTAAGCTGATGTGGAATACATTCGACAACAACTGCACAAGCTCCAGCCTCTTGGCATTTTTTTGCATCTTCTAGTAGCTTCGTTGCCTGCTCTGCGGTTTTACCCTGAACCTTATAGCCGCCAAGTACTCCTGCTGATTGTGGCAGCAACCCTAAATGTGCTACTACTGGAATACCAGCTGATGTTAATTTACGTATTACTGGTATAACCTCATCAGCCCCTTCTAACTTTAGTGCATCCGCACCCGTTTCCTGCATCATAAATACAGCCGTTTTCAACGTCTCGTTTACATCACCATGATAGGAACCAAACGGCATATCCACAACGACAAACGTATCCTTGGCACCACGGCGCACTGCTTTTGCATGATGGACCATATCTGCTACGGTGACTGGCATTGTGGAGTTATAGCCCAGCACCACCATTCCTAGTGAATCGCCCACTAGAATCATATCAACATCCGCTTCCTCCGCGAATCTTGCAGCAGGATAATCATATGCAGTTAGCATAACAATTTTTTCACCTGCTCCCTTCATCTTTAAAAAATCTGAAGTCGTTTTCATCATGTAGTCCTCCTTTTTTAAGGGAAGAAAACAGAAAAACCCTTCCGTTCCTAAATGGACAGAAGGGTAGTGTTTCGTTCATAGTCAAAATTACCTCCTAGATTGCAATATCCATAAGAGGCCGTAACTTGATTGATTTATAGGCATATTGAACATTTAATAGCCTGTATTTTGAATCAGGTTACATTTTTGAACGTTCGTTTTCTTCCGTCCCTGTCTTCAAAAGATCAAGGCAGATATTTAGTAGAAATAGGTCTTACTTTTTGAAGGTGCCGTTCACAAAGGATACTGCCCTTCAGCACATACTATAACAGATTTTCCTACTAATCTTCAATTATTATTTTCTTATAATTACATTTACTTTGAGCTTACTATGGGAAAATTCTTTTTTCGATAGGCTTCAAAAATGGCAAAAAGAAGGAATGCCAATAAAAAGGTCCATAAGCCAGACGCCACATTTGTAACTGGAATAAAAACATCCCAAAGTGAATTTATGAAAGCATGGAAAATAATACAAAGAAAAATGCTATTAGTGAAAAGATAAATAACGGTTAATAAAAAGGATAATGCCAAGGCTGTTAAAGTAAACCAAAGGAAGTTCATATTCATTTGATTAGAGCCCACGACAAACCATAATGGTAAATGCCAAATAGTCCAAATAGCACCTACCATAAATGTGCTGAGTAATGGAGACCATCTTTTTTGCAAAGTTGGCTGTAAAAATCCACGCCAGCCGATTTCCTCTAACCCCCCTCCAATGATCATAATTGGAAGTTCAATAAATGCTAGGTATAGTGGTTCTTCCATTACTGCTCCACCCCAGAGAGTTGGTAAAAAGCAAGCGATAAATGCCAAGCCTATAACAAATATGTACCATGATAAAGGGTGTTTAGCATTTTTTATATTATGGATAAAAGAATGAAACTCTTCTTTCGTTGAATATTTCTTTTTTAACCAAATCTCACAAAATGCTGGCGTGACACCGCCCAGAATAAATAATATCATCGAAACCGCACTGCCAAATTTCAGAAGATTTAGCTGTGTTAAGAGGGCTAAGCCTCCCCATATGAACCATGAAGTTGCAAAGGTTAGAAATAAAAATCTTCTTATCTCTACTCTCAATTCTTTGTCTCCCCTTCCTTAGATCCTAGTAGTAATAACACAGATTTACATAGTGTATTCATCAATTTAATTTCATCAAACTGCATTTGATCAATCGGAAAAACGCCATAACATTTTTGCAATAAAACATCTCTAACAATACCATCAATTGAGGTAACCATAAAAATAGATAGGTCCTCAATCGAAATTGCTGGTTGAAAGCAGCCTGTAGATATTCCCTTACGTATGGCAATAAAAAGATTCTGCATTAAATATTGGCCACTTTCATTCTCAGTAATGTTTGATAAAATTTTCTCTTGTCTTTTTGGATTGTTGGCAAATAAAATAGTGAGTTCAAATTGGAATTTTCCCACCGTCAATAGGTTTTCCTTTATATACTGCCCGAGAAAAGTAAATAATTGAAATATTGATGTTTTGGGGGAATCACTAGTATCCATTATTTCATCAATAAGATGTTTATAATCTGCGTTAGCATTAGCTTGGTTAATGACATCAACAAGTATTTCATCCAAATCTGAATAATAACGGTAGATCCCCCCTTGGCTTACTCCTGAAGCTTTAATAATATCTCTCATCGTAATATCGTAGAGTGGCTTCATTTTACAAACAGTTAAGGCAGAATCTAATATCTTCTTTTTCTTTTCCTGTACATATTCTTTGCTTACTTTTGGCACCTAATTGTCCTCCTTTTTTAAAAATGACACTAGTATCATTTTAAGAATACTTTAGCAACTATTCGAAGTCAAGAAATAAATGACAATAGTGTCATTTATTTTTTTATAGAATTTGACAATTTAATGCTATACATCATATAATATCCCTATACTATATGATATATAATATAAACCCTTGTATAAGTAACCCATTGAGAGGTGAAAAAAATGACATTTCAGCTTGGTTCAGCTTTGCTTGATGCTTGTGTGCTTGCTATTGTCGATAAAGAGGATGCATATGGCTATTTATTGACACAGCAAGTCCAGTCTGTGATGGATATTTCGGAATCAACGTTATATCCGGTGCTACGTCGATTACAAAAAGCAAACTACCTAACAACCTACGATCAGCCATATCAAGGTAGAAATAGACGGTATTACCAAATTACTGAACAAGGTCGAATACGATTACTAGAGCTTTTAAAAGAATGGAAACTCTATAAGGAAAAGGTTGATTGTGTACTATTAGGAGGTAATGTAAATGGATAGAGTTAGCTATTTAAAAAAGCTTCGAGGAAAATTACGTCGGCTTCCTGCGCATGAATTAGATGCTGCGCTTGCCTATTATGAAGAATACTTTGAAGAGGCTGGAGAGGAGAATGAACAAAAGGTTATTGTAGAACTCGGCTCCCCTTCACAAGTAGCCTCTCAAATATTAGCTGATTTTGCACTGAAAGATTTGGAGGCTTCTTCAGAAAAATCAGCTAAAAAGAATATGACAGCCATTTGGCTCATTATTCTAGCTATATTGTCTGCACCACTTTCTCTACCATTACTTGCAGCGGCTATTGCACTGATTTTTTCATTTGGTGCGGTGATTATCAGTTTTATCTTTGCAATTGGGGCTGGCATCCTCAGTATTTTTTTCGGTGGAATTGCCGCCCTTATTTCAGGTTTCTTTATTTTAACAGAGGATTGGCCCACTGCTTTACTCTTTATGGGTGTTGGCTTTATCGTAACAGGTTTGGGCGTTTTACTCTTTCCTGTCGTCGCTCGTTTTATCAAGAAAATCGTCCTTATTTCAGTTGAAACATTAGGAAGATTATTCCACAAAATAATGAGAAAACAAAAAGGAGGTTTTTAAAATGACTTCCAAAAATACTCTTTTAGCAATGACAATGATTGCTTTTGGCATTTTATTAGCAGTAGTTGGCTATTTTTCAGGCGGTCGCTGGTTACTTATCAAAGATGAGGATGGCCTACATGTACCAAGCAATAATACATTAGTTAGTCAATCACATGATTTGGATGCATTTACGAGTATAAATATAGTGAATGACTATGGCGATATTAGCATTATTGCAAATGATAGCAACTATAAGCTAGAAGCAAATGTACTTGAGCAACAAGATGTAACATATCGTATTGAAAATGGAACTTTAACGATTGAAGCAAAAGCGAAGAAAAAGAACCGCATGCAATTTGGCTTTGCTAGCTTTTCTTCACCTTCTATCAAACTCTATGTCCCAGCAGATAAAAAACTAGATATGATTGTGATAGACAGTAAATTCGGAGATACAGCACTACAAGGACTAAATTATCAACAGCTTAATCTTATTCAAGATTACGGTGATATTACATTTACGAATACGACAGGTGAGAAAACAGAGGTTGCCCAGGACTTTGGTGATTTAACGCTCCAACAATATTCTAGTAACGGCATCAACATTGAAAGCAAGCACGGAGATATAAATATTGATGGAACTTTAAATGGTCAAACCACTATTACTTCTAGCTTTGGCGATGCAACGCTTCACTTACAAAATAAACAAAGTGATATTGGTTATGCATTAAAAACAAGCTTTGGTGATGTATCCATCAATGACGAAGAGCAAAGCGGAACAGTGACTCAATTAAACAAGGGTGATCATCAATTAAATGTTTCCTTGTCGCACGGTGACTTAGATGTGTCTTTAAAAAAGTGAAATTAAAATAAGCTGCAAGGATTAAACTTGCAGCTTATTCATGTTGTTGAAATACTAT
>NZ_DKJS01000038.1:0-21260 GCF_002455205.1 Lysinibacillus sp. UBA6686
CTGTTTTCTTAGCAGGGTTATACGAAACGATTTTATCTTCTGTAGTAATACGTTCGCCACCAATAATAAGTGGATAGTCTTGACCTAAATAACTTTCAACTTTATTTAAAGCCTCTACATAAGCGTTGTAGTTTGCCTCTTGTGAAAAATCTGTGAACGGTTCGTGTTTGTATGGAATCATACTTTATCCTCCCTCATGAGATGTATATTGGTGTGCAAAAAACATTGACGCAAAATATTTTTGCGTATAAAATATTCTTACACTTATTATAATGCAAAATTTCGTTGCATATTTCAAGTAAAAAATTTTTTGAGGTGCACATTTTATGAAAAATTCTGAACCCTTATTACCTTTTTATGAGTTTATTGCAACAAATGTATCCGTTGGTATTCACGCTGTTGACCTTTCGGGTAAAACCATTATTTATAATACAAAGATGAAAGAAATTGAAGGATTTCATTTTGATGAATTAGCAGATCGTACCATCATTGAATTGTTTTCCTTTCGCCAGCATGAAAGTACGTTAATGCGTGTATTGCAAACAGGTAAAAAAGAAATTAATGTGAAACAAACCTATTGGAATAAAAATGGCCATGAAATAACAACGATTAATGATACTTTTCCTCTTTATGACGGAAATAAACTAATTGGAGCAATAGAATTTGCTCGTGATATTACATCACTCGAAAAGCTTGTTTATCAGCCCCTTCGACGATATGGTGAGCCTTTAACATTTGATATGATTACATCTGATTCTGAATCTATGCAACAGGTTATTGCAAATGCCAAAAAAGCAGCAGCTGTGAAATTACCTGTTTTACTAATCGGTGAATCTGGGACAGGAAAAGATTTAGTGGCAGAAGGTATTCACCACGCAGCTTCGACTGATCCTGAAGCCTTTGTTACACTAGTAAGCCGCCGTTCCGCGCAATCTGTTTTAGATAAATTGCAAGAGCTCTTACAGGATGATAAGGCATATACATTTTTCTTTGAACGCATCGATTTCCTAAGCCTAGACATCCAGGAGCAATTATTAGCAGTACTGCAGTCCCTTCCTCAATCTAAATACATGCTAATTGGAAGTGTAGGGAGTGATCCGATTGCATTAATTGCAGAGGGGAAGCTGTCTAAATCACTATATTATTTCTTTGCAACAATGGCGATTACTATTCCAAACCTAACCGATCGAAAAGAAGATATTCTGCCTTTTGTCGATGATTACTTTAGCCGCCATCGAGAACGATTTGCATCTAACGTTACAGATCTTGCACCTGACGTACAGGAATTATTCTTACAATATGATTGGCCAGGAAATTTAAAAGAACTTGAACTATTGTTAGATGAGATAGTGTCCTTTATGACAACTGAATCTACAGTTACCTCGGATTTACTGCCATTACATTTTCGCTTTAAAGTTCAGCAACAAGATGCCACCGATCGTGAGCCTGAGTTCTTTATGTTTCATCAGCAAAATAACGTCATGCCTCTCGATGCTTATTTACGCGAAGCCGAATCATATTATGTGCAGAATGTCTTGAATTTATATGAGGGCAATATCACAAAAGCCGCAAATGCACTTGGTATGAGTCGTCAAAACCTGCAATATAGAATCCGCAAAATAAAAAAACAATAGCATCATGGATATAAAAAACGAGGATACCTCCCACTAAAGGCATCCTCGTTTTCTTATTGACCTGATTGTTCAATCCAGTCCTGTAATTTATCTTTTAGGGAATTAAAACCATTTGCATCTGACTCATCTACACGATCCTGCAATGATTTACGTGGAGGTGCATCTTTTTTACGTAATGTTGCTGGGCGTTCTTGTAAAGCTCGAATCGATAAACTAATTTTTTCGGCCTCTTCATCGATTTCAAGTATCTTCACTTCCACCTCTTGCCCAACGCTTAAAAATTCACTAACGTCCTTAACAAAGCCGTACGTAATTTCGGAAATATGCACAAGGCCTTGTGTATCTTCATCAAGCGCAACAAATGCACCATACGGCTGTATACCTGTAACTTTTCCGTTCAACACGTCTCCTAATCCATATTTTTTTACCATAACTCTTTGCCCACTTTCTTTTTGTTTGCTACGTATATATCACCTTGAATTATAACATACGTGCAAAAGCGGGGCAAAAAATCATCTCCTCAATCAATGATTCCGGATATACGATAATAGCCATCCTTATTTTTTGACAATTTAACAAGGAACTGCCTACCATATTTATTTTGCTGCTCGCTTTCGATGCGAATAGCTACCATTGGATAACTTCCTTCATACTCACCTAACTGACTGACAACATCCAAACTTTTCACATTATCTAATAGGCTAGAATCAAGCCTTGCATCAGGGAGGGCTAAAGCCTTTTCTAAAGATTTATCGTCAATTGATTTTGCATACAAATAGAGAGACACTATATTTAAGGGACGTAGTTGATTAATAAACGTTTCAGAATCACTTTTCTTATATTGCTCATAGACTGCCTCAATCTGCATCATTTCTTGGTCATTTATATCCACAATAATAAAATCACTATCATTAATCAATCCTGTAGTTTCTTCTCTTTTTTGCAAAATGATTGTCCAAATATCATAAGAAGATAACTTCGTTAATGTTGTGGAATTATTGCTTTTCTCAAGCTCTTTTATAACTGTCTCGGCCGTTTTTTTCATAAGCTCTCCATACTTACCATCTGCTACGTCTCGTAAAAAATTCAAATGATCCACATGCAGCTTCCCATTGTAAGCAGGATATTTGGGACTTCCTTTTAATAATACCAACCATGTATTTTCAAAAGTTTCTCTTAACACCTTATAAGCAGTTGAATCAGGATTTTTATCTGCTAATAAGGTACGCTCTATTATTTTTAAGGATCTAGCTGTTTCTTCTCGTGTATACCTTAAATCATCTGCTAATAATAAATAACCCTTTTCTAAATACTCAAAATAGCCAAAGATATCAGGATGCAAATTATTTATATCCGTTGACCGATATTCACCATTAATGGGATCAGCTTTAAAATAGAATGAACCATTCTCATCCCTTCTCAACTCCATAAATTGGGCATTTGCTGCATCAATGATTACCTTTAACTCAGGGTATTTATTAATATTAATATCCGGTGATTTCTTTAAGAGAGGTTGAAACGGTTCTAGAAGACCACTGTAAAACTCCTCAAGTTCAATGACACTCTGTTCATATGATAAATATACAGTAAAAGATTCATCATAGATTAAATCTCTCCCTTTTATAGCTTCTAATGCTCTTCTTGGGGTCGTCAATTCATTCAAAACATTTTCCTCAGCATACTTTAAATACTGCTCATCACTTTCCTGTAATCGTAAATTGTTTTTTGTGTAAAACTCTAACATACTATCTGCATTTTTAATAAATTGAAATGCATTTAGTTCATGAATAGAAACGGACAGCTCTCTTCGTATTTGCTCTTTTTTACTATTGTATTTTTTAGTAAGTCGTTCAACCCAATCCTTCTCTTCTGTCTTTTTTTCGTCTTCCTTTAAAGCCTTTTCCTCACTGCTCAGACTTACTGGTTGCTGAATCACATAGGATGAAACAAGCACACTCACTAAAAGCACACTCGCAATGCTAACCATCCAAACAGCCGACTTCTGCCATTTTGAGGGAGGTTTTTGTACTAAAGAATTTTCCTGTTCTTCTTGTACTTCGTTCTCTTTCTCAATTTGTGTGAAAACGGCCTCTGGATCTAATTTCGGTTCCAAACGATCATAGGATTTTTTTAGAAGCTCCATCCGTTTTTCAAACTGTTTATCATCCATTTTCAACACTCCCCTCTTGCATTAACACGACTTTTAATTTTTCCTTTGCTCGCAGTAGCCGAATCTTAACTGTCGATAATGAGATGCTGAGAATCTCCGCTATTTCCTCATACTTCAGCTCATGAAAATAAAATAATACAAGTGGATAACGGTATTTTTCATCGAGTGCTTTAATGGCATTATGTAATACTCTATCCTCCTCAAAATTTAGTACATGCATTTCTGCTGACGAGGAAGGGAGCTGCCGTTCAACACTTAATCTTTCTTCCTTTGCTTGTTCTCGTTGCTCTTTGCGATAATAATCACGCGTGGCATTCAGTGTAATTTTATAGAGCCAAGTCGTAAAACGATCCTGTTTAAATTGATGTAAAAAACGATATAGCTTCACAAATACTTCCTGTGAAACATCTGCTAAATCATTACTATGTACGCCACATTGATAGGCAAATTTTTCAACTGTTTGTTGATGTATTCGAATAAGCTCTATATAGGCTTCTTTGTCCCCTTGCTGTACCTTTGCTATTAATTCAGCTTCCGTCAAAATTATCCCCCCTTTGTTTATGGAACGAATACACTCTTCTAATTGTTACAAAATTTACGTGTGTATATTTTCAGAAAAAGCACACCAAAACCATATTTGGCATCATTCTACAACTTAACTGAATCTCATAAAGAAATCTATTATCAATTTTCTGATATCTGCTTGTGTTATGAAAATATTGCGGTAAAATAAAGCTTTAGTATAAGGAGGATTTATTTTCGTGTCATCGAGAGATCAATTTACAACTAAAATTGGATTTATTTTAGCTGCTGCAGGAAGTGCTATAGGATTAGGAGCTATTTGGAAGTTTCCATATATGGCGGGCACAAATGGCGGCAGTGTTTTTATTTTATTATTTATTTTATGTACATTCTTTATTGGCCTACCCGTTCTAATTGCTGAATTTATGATTGGCCGCCGTGGACAAAAGGATGCTGTAACATCGTTTAAAGAACAAGCGCCCGGAAAACCATGGTATTTAATTGGCTGGGGAGGCATGATTATTGCTGGACTTATCCTGTCATTTTACAGTGTTGTTGGTGGTTGGATTTTAAGCTATTTAGCTCGTGCATTTACATTACAGTTAACTAGCTCTAGCACCCATATAAATTATGCAGATTTATTTGGTAGCATTATATCCAGCCCATTTGAAGCAGTGCTTGTTCAAGGACTATTCATGCTATTAACCGTAGTCATTGTATCAGCAGGGATCAAAGGTGGTATTGAAAAAGCGAGCACTTGGATGATGCCACTATTGTTCATCTTTTTCATTGTATTAGTGGTTCGCTCCCTAACATTGGACGGTGCGATGAAAGGCGTTAAGTTTATGTTTGTGCCTGACTGGTCATACTTCAATGCGGAAACATTTTTAATGGCACTTGGACAAGCATTCTTTTCATTAAGCGTTGGTATTGCGGTAATGATTACGTATGCTTCCTACTTATCCAAAACAGAAAAAATAGGGAACTCTGCGATTAATGTTGCATCCATGAATATCATCATTTCTTTACTTGCAGGTTTGGTTATATTCCCAGCAGTATTCGCCCTAGGCTATACACCAGATCAGGGTCCTGGTCTTGTATTTATTATTTTACCTGCTGTTTTTGAGCAATTACCACTTGGTGGATTATTTTTAACCATTTTCTTTATTCTTTTACTTTTTGCAACGGTAACATCTTCGATTTCTATGTTAGAAATTGTTGTGGCTATTGCCATCGGTGATAAACCTGAAAAGCGTAAAAAGATTGCTTGGATTGGTGGCATTATTATTTTCATTTTTGGTATACCAAGCGCCCTGTCATTTGGTATTCTATCAGATGTAAAAATATTAGACCGCTCTATTTTTGACTTTGTTGACTTTTTAACAAATAGTATTGGGATGCCAATTGGAGCCTTACTTATTTCAATTTTCGCAGGGTATTACTATACAAAGGACATTTCACGAAAAGAGCTTGCTTCCTCTAATATGATGTTTACAATTTGGTATATTTTAATTCGTTATGTTTCGCCATTAGCCATTGTAATTATTTTTATTCAAGGAATTTTACCACTGTTTAAATAAGCTCGTATTCCAATGAATTCAAAAAAAACGAGGTCGTCACAACTTGATGGACAACCTCGTTTTCTATCATCAAGCAAAGTCTTTGTTAAATAATGCACTTTGCTTCAAATTTAATGGCAATTAGTTTGTATGATATGGCTACACAATCCTCAAATGGAATCCATTCTTCAAACGAATGCTCATATGTTTCTTGTATAACCTTTGCAAGAATAGATGGATCATCAATACCTTGCAATGCTGCTACAACATCTGCTGTTTCAGTATCATAATGATCTGAACCTAAGTGGAATGGATCCCACTCCTCAAGCAGATGTACAGCTGCTTGATTCATTTTAATATTTTCCAAAATACTCACCTATTATCCTTTTATCATACTCGTATGATACCATAGTAAATAAAAAAGAAAAGAGTGATTTGCTTGTCTATTTTCGATCAAACTAATAAACGTCGTTGTACAAACTCTGTAAAATGGGACGCAATGGATAAAGTATATGGGCTAACAGATGCTTCGGACATACTCCCAATGTGGGTAGCTGATATGGACTTTACCGCACCAGTAGCTGTAACAAAAGCTCTACGTGAGCATGCTGAAAAAACGGTTTTCGGCTATAGTTTTGTTGGTGAGGAAGCCGTGCAGTCGATTATAGACTGGCAAAATACTCGTCATAATTGGCAAATTGAAAAAGATTCCATTCTGTTTTGTAATGGTGTAGTTGCTGCTTTAGCAAATTGCATTACAGCCTTGACAAACCCTGGCGATAAAGTACTTATTTCCTCACCAGTCTATCCGCCATTTTATAACATTCCCAAAAGCAATGCTCGAGAAGTTATTAGCTGTCCTTTGGTTGAGCAAGATGGTACATTTGTATTTGACTTTGAAGCCTTTGAACAGGTATTATCTCAAAACATCAAAGCTTACATATTGTGCAATCCACATAATCCAGGGGGCTATGTATGGGATGAAGCAACGTTAAAGGAAATTGTGCGCCTTTGTGCAAAATACGATGTTTTGATTATTTCAGATGAAATTCACTCTGATTTAATGATTGATGGTGCAACTCATACACCACTTGCAAAAATTGCTGGTGCTGAAATTGATCGAATTATTACTTGTCTGGCTCCAACAAAGACATTTAATTTAGCTGGAATACAAGTAGCTTATATGATTGTGACGGATAAGCGAAAACGTTTAAAATTAGAAGCTATTAATATGGCGAGTGGACAAGGCTCATTAAATACCTTTGCTCCTGTTGCACTGCAGGCAGCTTATACAGAGGGCTCTTCATGGCTAGATGAGTTACTTACTTACATCTCCAAAAACATGGACTATGCCATCAAAGAATTAGAGCAACTACCAGGCATTCGAATCACAAAACCACAGGGCACTTATTTGCTTTGGATAGATTATCGAGATCTGGCTCTTGATGAAAAAGAAATGATGAAACGTTTACTTGAAACGGGCAAGCTAGCATTAGAGCCAGGAACTAAATATGGTGAAGAAGGACGCGGTTTCCTACGTATGAATGTAGCTTGCTCCTTTGAAACAATCAAAGATGGTGTTCAGCGCTTTAAGCTAGCACTCCAATCATAATGAACTAGTTGTGAAGGATATCTCAATTCAGAGATATCCTTTTTATGTTTAGAATTATAATATGGTGGAATGGTTTGTTAGATACTCCTTCTTTAATGCTAGCAAATTGGTTTGAGGTGATTTCCATGGAGTTAGTGCCATTAGCAATAGAACGAGCATACATGACTTTTTTATTTCCATTTGCCTATCAAATGAAAAATCGTTCCCAGCTTAACAATGTCCTTAAAAATGAGGGATACTCCTTTTTTTCATTAAACAATACTACTTTAGAAAATGCATTTTATGGTCATTCCATTTCAGTTACACATGAAGAGCTCGCTCAATTTTTCTATCCCTTTCTTGAGGATAAACTATTTCCAGAAAAATTGAATAGTCAAGATTTTCTTCGATTTTCAAAGGCTTACCATACAAATGGTTTTTTACAGCACAAGGATAGCCGGTTCGATTATGAAATCATCAGTTTAGATGTTACATTGTGCCCTTTTGGAAACGGAATTGTTACAGTTCGGGTAAGTATGACAGAGCACATACAGGATATTAGTGATGTTATTCATTTTATTCATTATTTTAGAGTACTTGAAGCAAAGCTAAGAGAGGAAAAGGGGGCTAGTCATCATTTTTCTTTTGGTGATTTTTCCTCCACCAGTGAATTATTATTTAAGCATTTTATGCCCTTCTTACAGCCCTTTTTATTACATCATCAAGAAAATACGTATGAAGGATTACCTTTTTTTGAGGATGAACGCATGTTTTCATCAGGGTATTTACTTTGTAGGGAGGGACAAGCCATTTTAGACGAGCATTTATTTAGACTGGGACAAGTAGATGGAAGAACGCCCGAAGGCACCCCTTTTATCTCTAGTACTAATCCTGAGTACATTGCTGACTATGTAAAGCACCATACACATCAACGTTGGGCTCCACAAAGCTATATTGTAACCTCTGCACAGGCACAGATAACAATTAGCAATATGTCTTTGGAAAAAAGCAAACATAACTTGGAAGAATTTATGGGTACTCATTACTATAACTTGTTTATTCATTATTTCTATAAAATGATGCTCCTAAAAGTTTCATACGAATATAGTGAAATCAGTTGGGGCAAAGATAAATTAGTTGTGAACGAGCTCATTGAATTAATTACAAAGTTTTCTGCGCGCTATTATTTTGAAGAGGTAGTCGTTCGGACCGAAGGCAGAGAAATTTCACAAATGTTGCGGAAATATTTTCGTATTAATGAGCATTATACAGAAACAAAAGCAACGCTCGATAGCTTATACCGTACACAAGAGGATCAATCGGACAATAGAAGTAATAAATTACTATTTATCCTCACAGTTTTTACAGTTATATCAGGTATTTATGGCATGAATTTAGTGATTGAGGAGTGGAGAGACTCGAATGGTTTAGGGAGTATTTGGAGTTATACCATATTTGAATGGGTAGCATTTGTTACAGCACTTAGTGGTATTGGTCTTTCCTTAATACTTGTTTGTATAACTACTATCAAGTCCATTAGAAATCAAATGCGACGCTATCAAAGAAAATAAAAGCATTGCCTCGTAGTCCTAAGCGGTTACGAGGCATCTAGCTTTCTTACTTTAAATATTTTGTTGATTGTTTGTTTCGCTCTTCTCAGCAAGAATACGTGCTTCAATTTCCTTGGATTTTAGTTCTTGCTTTTTTGAAATTTTGCGGAAAATCGTAAATACAGCAATACACAATATTAGCATTACTAAAAATTCAAAAGCAGCAGGAACATAGCCTGATTTATCTTCAGGGAAATATAAAAATTGATACATTACGTTATTCATCTTTACACGTCCTTACAATTATTATTCTAAAACTGTAATTGACTCAATCTTCACATCTTCAAGAGGTTTATCACGGAAATCTTTTTCAACTTCTGCAATTTTATCAACAATATCCATGCCTTCAACTACATGACCAAATACTGTATGCTTATGATCTAACCAAGGTGTACCACCATTTTTTGCATAAGCCTCAATAATTTCCTCTGGGAAGCCTGCCCCCTGTAATTGACGAAGCATATCACTTGGAAGGTGCTTCATTTGAACGATAAAGAATTGTGAGCCATTCGTGTTTGGGCCTGCATTTGCCATTGAAAGAGCACCACGAAGATTAAATACTTGATCTGAGAACTCATCCTCAAAAGAGTTACCCCAAATAGATTCGCCACCCATACCAGTACCTGTTGGGTCGCCACCTTGAATCATAAAATCCTGAATAACACGGTGGAAAATAATGCCGTTATAATAACCTGATTTTGCATGGCCTAAGAAGTTTTCAACTGTTTTTGGTGCATGCTCTGGGAATAGCTTAATTTTAACTGCACCTAACGTGGTTTTCATTTCTACAAGTACTTCGCCTGCTTGTACTTCTGATGTTAATTGTGGAAACATTGGAGTCTCTCCTTTAAATGTAATTTCAGTTTCGCTGAATATGATAGTAGCCTACCATATCTGACCTCATTTTAGTCTAACACACTTCCTACAGGTTTTCTCCACCAAAGTATTGACGATTTTTGCACTTTTATCACCATTTATAAGCTGAATCTAGTAAGAGAAATTGATAAAGCCTTCAAATATTGTTAAGTGCAAATAGGTCCGAACGCGTATTTGGAAATCATCCAAATTATGTTATTCTGTTGAGGGATTCATAATTTAGAGTGGAGGCACACATGAACAAGGCTTTTGGTTTTTTTATCATACTTCTATCCTTACCTGTTCTTTGGTGGGTTAGCACTAATATTAGAACAGAAATTAATATGGCAAAGGCACATGAAGAGCAAATTGCCAGCGCTATTCATTTACCGGAAGTACAGACACAGCTTCCCGTAACACTTATCGATCGAAACGGAGAAATTTTTAGTGAGGAGTATGTCGAATGGAGACAGCCACTAACCTTACAGGAAATCCCACAAATTGCCCAGGAAATTTTTATAGCAAGTGAGGATGCTCATTTTTATGATCATATTGGTTTTGATTTCAGTGCCATCATTCGAGCTGTTGTAGCGAATTCAAATACAAACTCAGCGTCTCAAGGTGGAAGTACTATCACCCAACAACTTGTTCGAATGCGCTATTTATCGGATGAAAAAACTTATGAGCGTAAATTAACAGAGCTTTTTTATGCACATGAACTTGAGAAAGAATTCGATAAGGATACGATTTTAACAATGTATTTAAATGAATCCTATTTTAGTAATCAGGTTTATGGAATTGGCGGAGCAGCTACCTATTATTTTCAAAAGCCGCTTAAGGAACTTTCTATTGCTGAGATGGCATTTATTTCAGCCATACCAAATAATCCGTCACTATATAACCCTTTAAAGAATTTTGGTAACACAAAAGCGCGACAGGAGCGACTATTAGATACACTGGCAGCGAGAGGTGCTATAACATTAGAAGATGCTGCTACATTTAAGGCTGAACCCATTACATTGAATGTAAAAAATAAAATTCAACAGTATCCTACATACAGCACATATGTCTTGCAAGAGCTTAGATGGTTAGTGGCAGAAAAAGAAGGGTATGCGGAGCGACTTGTCAATGCACAGAATGAAGAAGAA
Organism: Lysinibacillus sp. UBA6686; assembly: GCF_002455205.1. Lineage (NCBI taxonomy): Bacteria > Bacillati > Bacillota > Bacilli > Caryophanales > Bacillaceae > Lysinibacillus > Lysinibacillus sp. UBA6686. Next base: position 11,090 of record NZ_DKJS01000038.1, read on the forward strand.
AAGAAAAAAATCAAAGCTCAGCTAGACAATCGACTTAATACATTATTCCAAAATGGGCTGACAATTTATACAGCCCTTAATCCATCCAAGCAGTCACATGATGAAAAAAAAATGACGACCATTTTAGGCTCTGGCAAGCTACAGGCAGCAGGAGCAGTCATAGATAATAGTACTCGTGAAATTATTAGCCTTTATGCAGGGAAAAATTACGAAAAATTTGATTTTCACCGTGCCTTTCAAGGTACACGGCAGCCAGGTTCAGCCTTTAAACCACTAGCTGTCTATGCGCCGTTCTTTGAAACAACCGCACATACGCCTGACTCCATCGTTAATGGCGGGAGCTACTGTGTTGGATCATTTTGTCCACAAAACTACGGGGGCTATAAGTATGGTGATGTGCCAATTCGGGTAGCATTTCGTCATAGCTATAATACATCTGCCCTACGACTTTTTCAGACAGTTGGCATTGAAACAGCATTTAGTTACCTGGATCGTTTTCATTTTCGCTCTATCATTGCAAAGGATCATAACTATGCTGCAGCATTAGGGGGATTAACTTATGGCGTTACAGCACTTGAGCTAGCAGATGCCTATACTAGCTTTATAGACGGTTCCTATGTACTGACTCACAGTATACGTAAGGTAACAGCCGCTGATGGAACTGAGCTTTATAGTTGGAATACGGAGCGCGATCAAATTTGGTCTCCAAAAACAGTAAAGTATATGCGTGCGTTGCTGGCAGATGTTGTCGCAAACGGCACAGGACAAGGTGTCTATAGTACAAGTAGCTATATTGGAGCAAAAACTGGGACAACAAATGACTATCGTGACTACTGGCTAGCTGGATTAACGCAGGAACATACAGCAGCTGTGTGGCTTGGCTTCGATAAGCCACAATCTATGGAAAATTTAGAGGCCTATAAAATTCACCATCAGCTATTTAATGTATTGATGGAATAATCAATTTACCTGTAGAGGTGGGCGTCTTTTTCCAAATAGATAAAAAACAAAGAGCAGTCAAAAAGTAATTCACTAATTGGACTGCTCTTTGTCATTATGTAATTTAACTAGCAAATGGTAAACTTGCCAAAATACCATTATATAATTTTAAAATCACATAAACTAAAAGCGATAATAGTATGGTCCACATAAAAAGCTCAAAAACTAGTAATCCAATCGTTCCACTCATCGGCATAAAATGGCTCATCTTATAAATAAGGTAGATAAAATAGATAAAAATAGTTAGCACAAAAATACCTACCAATACATAGATGAATTGAATAGCAAAGGCTGAACAAATTGCACCGACAAATAAAATAATATAGCCGCCCCGAGCCTGACTAACTGTCGCACCGTCCTGATCTTTAGAGAAAAATAACATTCCTAACTCATGAATAGTTTCTCCCACTAATTTTAAAGCTGAAAAAACCATAAAGAAAATCACTGCGAAGACAATTAATAAAAACACACGAAGCTCAAAATCCGATAAAAACTCTCGCATACCTGAATATACGCCAATGGATTGGAAAATTTGCAAAGATTCCCCCACCGCATACATGCCAAATGTTAAACTAAACAATAAAATTGTAATTAATGGTAGATAACCATAAATATAAGGGTTCCTCATAAAAAAATTTTTTCCTCTATTTTTATTGATAACTTCCTATTTATAATATAGCCAATATTCTTCCATTATCGCAAGCTAAAACCTATATGTACATATGCATTCCGACAAAAAGTGCGTTATAATGGACACACTTACCTACATAAAGGAGGATTTTTTTGTTACAAGTACTTTATATTTTCATACCAATGCTTGCTGCGATATTAGTGCCGTTTTTATATAAAAGCATTAAAAATATCCACACAGGCTGGTTTGTTCTTGCAATTCCTGCTACACTCGCGATTATATACATCACTTATATCGCAAAAGTGGCAGACGGTGAAGTATTTCATGCAGAGCTTCCTTGGATTCCATCACTTAATATTTCCGTCGTTTCTTATTTAGATGGACTTAGCTTGCTATTTTCATTACTAATTACCGGAATCGGCTCATTGGTCGTACTTTACTCAATCTTTTACTTAGATAAACATAAAGAAAAATTACATAACTTTTATGTTTACTTATTATTATTTATGTCCGCTATGCTAGGTGTAGTACAATCTGATCATTTAATTACTTTGTACTTCTTCTGGGAATTAACGTCTATTTCATCATTTTTATTGATTGGCTACTGGTTTACTCGTGATGCATCTCGACTTGGTGCACTTAAGTCAATGATGATTACTGTCGGTGGCGGCTTAATGATGTTGGGAGGATTCATTCTTCTTTACCTAATGGGCGGTACTTATTCAATTCGTGAATTGATTGTTCTTGCACCAGACTTAGTGCACCACCCTTTATTCACTTGGTCACTTGTTTTATTACTTTTAGGAGCATTTACGAAATCCGCACAATTCCCATTCTATATTTGGCTACCAGATGCAATGGAAGCGCCAACACCGGTTAGTGCCTACCTCCACTCCGCTACAATGGTCAAAGCAGGTATTTATTTAGTTGCACGCTTTACACCGATTTTTGCTGTTTCTGAACTTTGGGTGTGGCTTGTTACAGGCATAGGTATCTTAACTTTATTCTGGGGTTCTTTCTTTGCAGTCAAGCAAACTGATTTAAAAGGAATTCTTGCTTTCTCAACAGTAAGTCAGCTTGGGCTTATTATGTCATTGCTCGGTGCAAGTGCGGTAGCTTATCACACAAATGGTGCAATAGATAGCATCAAATTTGCAGCCTTTGCAGCTATCTTCCATCTTATAAACCATGCAACCTTTAAAGGTAGCTTATTCATGATAGCAGGTATTATTGATCATGAAACAGGTACACGTGATATTCGTAAGCTAGGTGGTTTAATGAGTATTATGCCAATTAGCTTTACAGTTACAGCAATTGGTAGTTTATCAATGGCAGGTCTACCTCCATTTAACGGTTTTTTAAGTAAGGAAATGTTTTTAACTGCTATGCTAGCGCTTCAAAATTTTGAATTTTTTGGCTTTGATACATGGGGGGTATTTTTCCCTATTATTGCTTGGATTGCTAGTATATTTACATTTATCTATAGTTTTTATTTTGTCTTTCAAACATTTACTGGCAAGTATACACCAGAAAAGTTGCCTCAGAAACCACATGAGGCACCCATCGGTATGTTAATTTCGCCAATGATTTTAGCAACATTAGTCATCGCAATATTCTTTATTCCGAATTTTGTTGGTGATACTTTTGTAAAGCCAGCTGTCCAAGCTATCCAGCCATTCCTGTATGACTCACCTCAGGATATTGACATTCATGTAGCTGCTTGGCATGGTAGTTTAACACCCGAATTACTTATGACAATTGGTATCGTCATTGTAGGTGTTTTAATGTTTGTAGCATTACCGAAATGGCAAGGTATGTACACACGATTCCCACAGGCATTCACGTTAAACAATGCCTACGACAAGTTGATGCTTGGTCTTGATGTTGGCTTGAATCGCGTATCACGACTTTATATGACAGGCTCTATGCGTCACTATTTACTTTATATGTTTAGCAGCATTGCAGCCATTGTCATAGGCTCTTTATTTGTAAAAAATGCCTTTACCTTCTCTTTCCAAAATACGGCACCTATTCGTTCGTATGAGATTATTTTAGTGGTGGTTTTGGTCATCGGTACAGCCATTACAATTTTAGCAAAATCACGTCTAACAGCCATTATAGGACTTGGATCTGTTGGTTATACAGTCGCATTATTCTTTGTTATTTTTAATGCTCCTGATTTAGCATTAACACAGCTTGTTATTGAAACGATTTCTGTTGCATTATTTTTATTAGCATTTTACCATCTCCCGAAGCTTGGGAAACGTGAAGAACGAATGAGATTCCAATTAAACCGCGCGATAGTTTCCATAGCAGTTGGAGTAATGGTCACGCTTGTAGCACTATCTGCCCAATCACAAAAATTGATTCCAACTATTTCGAAGTATTATGAGGAAACCGTTTATTCAAAAGCTGGCGGTGGTAACATTGTTAATGTAATTTTAGTAGATTATCGTGGCTTTGATACATTATTTGAAATTACTGTACTAGGTATTGCTGGCATGGCCATTTTAGCAATGATCAAGTTACGTATGAATAGAAAGGAGAAAACTCATGAAAACAAATGATGTCATTATACAATTTACAGCAAAAATTGTATTCTTCATTATTTTCTTCTTTTCCATTCATATTTTTCTAGCTGGGCATTATACACCTGGAGGAGGATTTGTCGGTGGACTTCTAACATCAAGTGCCATTGTACTCCTAGTCCTTGCCTTTGATTTAAATACAGTTCGCCATGTTTTACCTATTAATTATACGTATCTAACAGCAATTGGCTTGTTATTAGCCCTTGCAACTGCTGCTTTCCCAATGTTTGTTGGCAAGCCATTTTTCACACATTTTTTTGATTATTTCAATTTACCGCTTCTTGGCAAACAGTCACTTCACACGGCTATGCTTTTTGATAGCGGTGTCTATTTGGTTGTTGTTGGCGTTACGATGACCATTATTCAAACAATTGGGGAGGATGAATAATGGAAATAATTATGGCGTTTGTCATCGGCTTTCTGTTTATGGCAGCGGTTTATTTAATCTTATCCAAAAGCTTATTGCGTATCATCATAGGCACTGGTCTTTTAAGCCACGGTGCGCATCTGCTTATTTTAACAATGGGCGGACTTGGAGGAGAAGCACCTCCTGTATTAAAGGAAGGAGCGAAAACATTTGCAGACCCATTACCTCAAGCACTCATTTTAACAGCGATTGTTATTAGCTTTGGGGTAACAGCATTTTTCCTTGTACTTGCCTATCGTTCCTATCAGGAGCTTGAAACAGATGATATTAGCTTAATGAAAGGAAGTGATGAGGATGAATAACTTCCTTCTACTGCCCATTATCATTCCTTTCTTCTTCGGCATGATTTTAATGTTCGGGCAAAAAAACCTAAAATATCAGCGAACATTTTCATTACTTGGTATAGGGATTGCACTTATATCAGCCATTTCACTGCTTATAAAAGTTAAAAATGATGGCATACAAAAGGTAACATTCGGCAACTGGCCAGTGCCATTTGGCATTACGATGGTGTCTGATATGGTATCAGTATTACTTGTTACAACTACACTATTAATTGCATTTTTTGTAGTTTGGTATGGCTTTGGCTCCATCACAAAGGAGCGAGAACGGTTCTTCTATTACCCAGGAATCATGTTTATATTAACCGGGGTGAATGGAGCATTTACTACAGGCGATATTTTCAACCTTTTCGTATTCTTTGAGGTATTGTTAATGGCTTCGTACCTACTTATCGTTTTAGGAGGAGAAAAGGGACAACTTAAAGGGTCAATTAAATATATTTTAATCAATGTGATTTCTTCAGCATTATTTGTCATAACAGTTGCCTTCCTCTACTCTGTAGTTGGCACCTTAAATATGGCAGATATCGCGGTAAAAATAGCTGAAGTCAATCAGCCTGGGATTGTTACTGTTATAGCTGTTCTGTTTTTAATGGTATTTGGTTTAAAAGCGGCCATTTTCCCACTCTACTTCTGGCTTCCAACCTCTTATGCGTCAGCGCCAATACCAGTGCTAACACTATTTGGGGCATTATTAACAAAGGTCGGTATTTATGCTATTACGCGGACATATACGCTGTTCTTTGTACATGATTTATCCTATACACATGACTTACTAATGGCTCTTGCTATTGCAACTATAATAGCGGGCTGTATAGGAGCACTTGCCTACTTTGATATGAAGCTTATTATCATTTACAACATTGTTATCGCAGTAGGCGTTATTTTATTTGGTGTTTCTCAAATGAACGAAGTTTCATTAAAAGGAGCCATGTTTTATTTAGTGCATGATATGCTGATTAAGGCAGCCCTCTTTATGCTAATCGGTATTATCATCTATATTACGGGTACATCTGATTTACGAAAAATGGGTGGCCTTATGAAAAAATATCCTGCTCTCGGCTGGTTTTATTTAATTGCGGCATTTGGCTTAGCAGGAATTCCGCCACTTAGTGGATTTGTCGGCAAGCTTCTTATTGCTCAAGGAGGCTTTGAGGCTGGCAGTATGTGGAGTAGTATTTTTATATTAGCTTCGTCACTTCTTGTATTATTATCTGTGATTCGTATTTTCCTTTATGCCTTCTGGGGTGAAGAAAAAGCAACCACAGGTAAGGTCGATAAAAAAGTCTACCAAACACTATTTGTGCCTACTGTTCTTTTAGTGCTAATTACTGTAGCCTATGGTGTGGGAGCTGAGTGGATTACACCATTTATGGATGATGCGGCAAAACTATTACATGATCCATCTATCTATATAGATGCTGTTATGAAGGAGGATTAAAGCTATGGCATTTCAAATTATTTTAAATTTTGTACTTGCCTTCGTCTGGATGTTCCTTTCTTCAAATTACACAGTAACGGGCTTTATTGTTGGTTTCCTTCTTGGTATTCTACTGCTTATTATGATGCGGAGATTTTTTACAACACGTCTCTATGTCTACCGTATTTGGGCAATTATTAAACTGACTTTACTGTTTTTAAAGGAATTAGTATTGGCAAATATACAAGTTCTTCAAGTAGTATTAAAGCCTAAATTGGATATGCAACCAGCATTCTTTGCTTATCCTACTGTTCTAAAGCAAGAATGGGAAATTACCCTATTATCAAGTCTTATTACCTTAACACCAGGTACAGTAGTTGTTCATGTATCTGATGATGCAAAAACATTATATGTACATGCAATCGATATTAGTGATGTCGATGAAGCAATTGCAGCAATTCGAGATTCTTTTGAGAAAGCGATATTGGAGGTGAGTAAATCATGACAACGTTTATTATAGCTGCGATTGTAGTGATTTGCTTATCAATGGTAGCCGTTATTTATCGAATGGTTAAAGGACCTTCTGCATCCGACCGCGTTGTCGCTTTGGATTCATTAGGTGTGTCCCTCATTTCGTTAATTGGGTTATTCTCCATTTTAGTGGAGACAAGCTTCTTCCTTGAGATTATATTATTGTTAGCGATTTTATCGTTTATCGGTACAGTAGCTTTCTCTAAATTTATAGAGAAAGGAGATATCATTAAACGTGACAATTCTCGCTAATAGTTTAGTTATCTTTTTTATTTCTGTCGGGGTGCTATTTATTGTCGTGACAGCTATTGGTCTTATTCGCTTACCTGATTTGTACACTCGGGCTCACGCTGCCTCAAAGAGTGCAACATTAGGTGTCATGTGTATACTGATTGGCGTATTCTTTCACTTTTGGCTGATCGAGGACCACTTTAATCCCCGTATTTTGCTCGGCATTTTGTTTCTATTTATCACTGGACCTGTAGGAGGTCATATTATGACTCGCTCCTCGTACATCGCTGGTGTAAAGCCCTGGAAAGGCACTGTCCGCGATGAGCTTGGACCAGAAATTGAACGCATGAAAAAGGAACAAGGCATAAAATAAAAAGACAGGCCAATGAAATCATCTAGACTTCATTGGCCATTTTTTAATTATTTGATAGCATAAAAAACTCTCTCTCCAAGCCGACACCTTCCCAAAATTCGAGAGCTAGGTCATTTTCTAAATCTACATAAACATTAACGACAGAAGTATCATGCTTTTCATTAAACCAATTTACCAATTCATCTACAAGACGTTTAGCAATCTTCTGTCGTCTATAAGCTGGTAAGACATAGATCTCATCAATTTGCCCATAGATCGTATCATACATTAATTCCTTTTTTATGGAAGCCAATCCGAAGCCTATAATTTGATGGTTTTCATTAGTTGCAATATAAATAGCTCCATATTGGGATTGCAAATATTGTTCTAGTTGATTTAAAATAGCCTCTCTATCACTCTTCTCTAACTCACAATCTGCCGTTTCTTTCGCATTTTCATTCCATAGCTCCAATATTTCATTTCCTATTTTTTGATTCATACTATCCTTTGTTAGTAATTGAATATGTATGCTCATTCCAAACAACTCCTATACCATTTTATCAATCTATCATCTCACAACAAATGGTATTACTCTAATAAAAACCCATAAAAGAATCTGCCTCCTCTTTGTAAGCAGATTCTTTTAAAAATTAGATATATCCGTTTGAAGTTAAAATTTCTGTAAGTTGGTCAACACACTCCTCAATGGAATCATGCTCTGTATCTAAAATAATCTCGGGATTTTCTGGTTCTTCATAGGGCGCACTAATCCCTGTAAAGTTTGGAATTTCAGCATTGCGCGCTTTTTTATAAAGTCCCTTTGGATCACGCTGTTCACATGTTTCAACAGAGCATCTTACATAAACTTCTATAAATTCTCCTTCTTCTACGAGCGCTCGTACAACTTGACGATCCTCTCGATATGGAGATATAAAAGCTGTTAAAACAATTTGACCATTTTCCACAAATAGCTTTGAAACTTCTCCAATGCGCCGAATATTTTCCCTACGTCCTGCTTCATCAAATCCTAAATCCTTATTCAAGCCATGACGAACATTATCACCATCTAGGACAAAGGCTTGATTGCCACGATCAAAAAGGCGACGTGCGAAAGCATTTGCGACAGAAGATTTTCCTGAGGCAGATAAGCCCGTAAACCATAAAATAAAGCTTTGATGCTTGTTTTGTGTACGACGTTCCTCTTTCGTAATGGAAGCCTCATGCCAAACAATATTGGAACTCATTTTAAAACCTCCTTACGCATTCCTTTAATCAGAACATCCACCACCTCTTTACGACTAAACGTGCTTGGCGGAACTTCGCCATTACGTAGCATTTCACGAACTTTTGTACCTGATAAGATCACATGTGCTGTATTATCATGTGGACAGGTTTTAGTTGTTGCCATCCCCTCACATTTGCTGCAATAGAAGCTATGCTCAAACTTTAGTGGGACAATGCCTAATTCATCTTCCGTAAATTGTTCAAATATTTTTTGGGCATCATATGTGCCATAATAATCACCAACACCTGCGTGATCACGCCCAACGATAAAGTGTGTACAGCCATAATTTTTCCTTACAAGTGCATGGAAAATGGCTTCTTTTGGTCCTGCATAGCGCATGGCAGCAGGAAATACACCTAATTGCACACGATTTTCTGGATAATAATTTTGCAGTAAAATCTCGTAACTTTCCATACGGATTGCAGCCGACACATCGTCTGATTTTGTTTCCCCAACAAGCGGGTTCAGAAATAGTCCATCAATCGTTTCTAACGCAGCCTTTTGAATATATTCATGTGCTCGGTGCACAGGGTTTCGAGTTTGGAAACCGACAATAGTTTTCCATCCTTTATCTGCAAACAACTGACGTGTCTCAATCGGATCAAAGGAATACGCAGGAAACTTTTGTTCAATACGTTTAGTTAATGTAATTTTACCACCCACATAAATACTTGGGCGTTCATGCAGCTTTTTCACACCTGGATGCTCTAAATCCTCTGTGCCATATACTAATAAAGCCTCTTTTCGCTTATTTGGCTCATAAATATCAGCCACCTCAATCACACCATAAACTTCATTAGCATAAACAAGCTTTGCCTCATCACCAAGCCGTAAAGTTTTTGCGACTTCCTCTGTTACAGGCAATGTAATTGGAATACTCCATACCACACCAGATGCTAGACGTGTATGCTCCACAACAGATTCATAATCTTCCCTAGTTAAAAATCCCTCAATCGGACTGTAACCGCCTATTGCAATTAGCTCTAAATCACTAAGAGATATGACATCAATCTCTATTGTTTTAGTTATCCTTGTCACATCTTTCTCCGGATGAAAAGCTTGCACTAATTGTCCACCATGTGGTTGTAAACTCATAAAAATTCCTCCTAATTTTATAAAAATACTAAGTTTTATAGTTTAGTTTAGGTAGTGGTTCAAAAAAGTTACTGTTAATCGGGTCCTAATCTTTTTTGGATCAACTTCCTGTTATTATTGATCAGGTACTGCCTTGTTTTGATCGGCTTCTCGTTATTATTGATCAGGTACTGCCACATTTTGATCGGCTTCTCCTTTTATTTGATCAGGTACCGCCATACTTTGATCAGCTTCCCCTTTAATTGATCGGGTACCACCACATTTTGATCGG